>CAZRAK010000056.1:0-2116 GCA_964598135.1 uncultured Campylobacterales bacterium | reverse complement strand
ATTCACACATGTTTTTTATGCGAGCATTTTTGCTAAAACCTCTATCTGGGTAAAATGTATCACTCATAAAGTCTCCTTAAAGTTTTTATTTCTAATGTTGTTGAATTATTCTCAATGTCAGCATAATAAATGATTATTGAGTTTAGCTTCTGTTTTTGCCGACAAAATTATTATATAAAGTTATCGTAGCAAAACCATAGCATTTAAGGAAATGTTGTAGAGGCATCAAATTTTTTTTAAAAATGTGTAAAAATGAAACATAAAACTTAATTCAATAAAAAATTATATTTTTGTTTTGTCTTTACATTTCGTGTTATTTTTGCTACAATTCCACTTCGTTATCAACTTTTGAAATAATCCCTCTGTGATCAGGAGTTGTAAAGACACCAATGTGGTGGTAAGAGGCATTATAACTTTTTATTCTGCAACTATTTTACCCCTACAAACAAATATATAAAGTATAAAAAAAGGAAGAAAATGACAACAGTAAGATTGACTAGAATGGGAAGAAAAAAGAAGCCATTTTATAGAGTAGTAGTAACTGATAGTAGAAAAAGAAGAGATAGTGGTTGGATTGAATCAATTGGCTATTATAATCCATTAACTGAGCCTGAGACTATCAAGATTGATATGGATAGACTCAATTACTGGAAAAGCGTTGGAGCAAGAGTAAGCGACAGGGTTACAAAAATTTCTGGAAAATAATCATGATTGACCAATTTTTTTATGAGTTTGCAAAACTTTTAGTTGATAATCCTGATCTAGTTAGAGTTGAAAAAAAGGATGTTGATGATACTTTTTGTGAAGTAACTATATATGCAAATAAAGGTGATACGGGTAAACTCATTGGCAAAGACGGGAAAATGATAAACTCTTTAAAAACAATTATATCTGGCTGTAAAGCAAAAGATGGAATTTCATACAGAGTGAGTGTAAAAGCGAACGACGAATAAAAATGAATAATAACAATGAAATGATACAAGTTGCCAAGATTGGGCGACTTGTAGGCTTAAAAGGAGAGTTGAAGCTAAATATTCACTGTGACTTCCCTGAGCAATTTCGCCCAGATGCTGTATTTGCAACTAACAAAAATTTTAAATTAACTATTGATACATTTAACAGAACAAACAATACAATCTCTTTTAAAGGTTATGCGAGTCGTGAAGATTCTGTAAAATTAGTAAATCTCAACCTTTTTACTACTAAAGAAGCTACTTTACAAGAGTGTGATTTGAGGGATGGTGAATTTTTTTGGTTTGATATTATTGGAGCAATTCTTGAAGATGATGGTGAAATCTTAGGTGAAATTCAAGATATAAATAGAATAGGAACAGATGATTATTTGATAATCAAAACTGCTGATAAATTGATAGAAAAAAATCTTCCAAAACTTTTTTATCTACCCTATATAGATAGGTATATTATTAATTTTGATAAAGATAAAAAAATAGTATATGCCAAAGATGCGATTGGCATTTTAGAAAATTCATGAAATTTACATTTATAACTCTATTTGAAAATCTCATAAAACCATATTTTACAGACTCGATTTTAAAAAGAGCAATACAGAACAAAAAGATTCAGATAGATTTTAAAAATCCTAGAAATTATACAACAAACAAACACAATAAAGTTGATGATTATCAAGCAGGAGGTGGAGCGGGACTTTTGATGTTTCCTCAGCCTTTAGCCACACTTTTAGATGAATTAAAAAAAGATAATCCAAATGTGCATATCATATTTCCTCAGCCTGCTGGTAAACCATTTCGTCAAATTGATGCTAAAAGATTAGCCCAAAAAGAACATATAGTTTTTGTTAGTGGTAGATATGAAGGAATAGATGAGCGAGTTATAGAAGAGTATGGAGACGAGGTATTTTCAATAGGTGATTTTGTTTTGACTGGTGGTGAGTTAGCTAGTTTAGTTATGAGTGATGCCATTAGTCGAAACATAAAAGGAGTGCTTGGAAATGAGGATTCTTTGAGTGAAGAGAGTTTTGAGGATGGAGTCTTAGAAGCCCCATCTTTTACGAAACCAAATATTTTTAATAATAGTGTTATCCCCTCAGAGTTTTTAAAGGGAAATCACGCTATAATCTGCACCTTAAAAAAAGAAA
>CAZRAK010000055.1:0-2499 GCA_964598135.1 uncultured Campylobacterales bacterium | reverse complement strand
CTATCCCAAGAGTACTCTTTTTTAAGAGTTATATAGGATGGATTTGGTGTTGTTTCATATCCGCTGCTTGGGAGCCATTCGTGATATACCCATTGGATGAGTTTTAGTATCTCTTCATGCTTGCATACAACTTCAAAAGAGGCACAGATGTCTGATTTTGTTTCAAAATACGGTAAAGAAGAGCGAAGTATTTTTTTGCTTAAGTCTTGGGATATTCCGGCTACATAAAAACACTCATCCAAAGGGGTGATGATTGGGTTGTCGTGGTATGCGGCTATTTGTTCGTACTCTTTTATATCGTTTGTATATATCCAAGTCATCAGCTTTTGCCAAGTCTGAATCGTAGATTTTTTGCTGTATCCTTTTTGTCTTATATAGTAGAGTCTTTTTGGTTTGGTTTTTATAATTTTTGGTTCAATGTATGAAAAATCTATATCTGAAAAAGAGTTAACTATTGTGTTTAAAAGCTCATCCGAGTACTTCTTGTATCCCCCTTTTCTCCATATAGTTGGTGTTTGATTGAAGCGTTTTTTAAATGCTCTTATAAAAGAGGATTGGGAGTTGTATCCGCATGTATTGGCGATTTGTGTTATGGTGGAAAGTTGGTTTGTTATGAGTAGATTTGAGGCTTTTTGCAATCTGATTGATTTGATAATTTCATAGATATTCATACCCATCTGTTCTTTAAAAATCCTGTGAAAATGAAATTTACTAACACCAAACTCCATGGATAATTCATCTATATTTATATCTGTATCGATATGTTCGTATATATAAAATATCAGATTATTGGCCAATTGATTGTGTCTATTCATCGTCTCTTTTTTCATAATAGGAATTATAGCAAAAATAGACAATAAAAAGAGCAATAATGGAAAAGAATAAATCCTTATAGAGTGGTATCATTTCTCAAATAATTATTAAGGTTGAAGATATGTCAAATGCACACTTAGCAGAGCCATTTAAGATAAAGATGGTAGAGCCACTTAAAATCATCTCTAAAGAGCAGAGAAAAGAGGCTATCAAGAGAGCTGGTTATAATCCGTTTTTACTAAAATCAGATGAAGTCTATATCGATTTATTGACAGATTCAGGAACGGGAGCTATGAGCGATAACCAATGGTCTGGTTTGATGCTTGGTGATGAGTCGTATGCAGGAAGCAAGAACTTCTACCATCTTGCAAAAAGTGTTGAGGAAGTATTTGGCTATAAATATGTTATACCAACTCATCAAGGCAGAGGTGCTGAGCAGATTTTGTTTCCTATGTTGATACAAAAAGGTGATTTTGTATTGGGAAATATGCACTTTGATACGACAAAAGCACACATAGAACTCTCAGGCGGTATCGCTAAAAATTTTGTGATAAAAGAGGCATATGAAACACAAACTCCACACCCTTTCAAAGGCAATTTTGATGTTGAAAAGATGGAGGAGTTTATCAAAGAAAAAGGGGTAGAAAATATAGCTTTTATCTTGATAACAGTTACTTGCAATTCAGCAGGCGGACAGCCTGTATCTATGGCAAATATAAAAGAGGTATCTAAGTGTGCGAAAAGTTATGGCATAAGAGTATTTTTTGATTCTGCTCGTTATGCGGAAAATGCCTATTTTATAAAACAAAGAGAAGAGGGGTACAAAGATACTCCTGTAGTACAGATTATCAAAGAGATGTTTTCATATGCACAGGGCACAACAGTAAGTGCAAAAAAAGATGGTTTGGTAAATATAGGCGGACTGCTTTGCTTCAAAGATGATAAAAAACTATATGAAAAATGTCAAGCAATGTGTGTTGTGATGGAGGGTTTTCCGACTTATGGAGGGCTAGCAGGTCGAGATATGGAAGCTTTGGCACGCGGGATTAAAGAGGGTGTAGAAGAGGAGTATCTAAAGTATAGAATCAACCAAGTGAACTATTTAGGAGAGAGTCTAAGTGAAGCAGGAGTGCCTGTACAGCTCCCTATAGGTGGGCATGCTGTATTTGTAGATGCTACAAAACTATTGCCACATATCCCGTCCATTCAGTTTCCAGCTCATGCATTGGCGGTTGAATTATATATCCAAAGTGGTATAAGAGCAGTAGAGATAGGCTCTTTATTATTGGGTAGAGACCCCCAAACAAATGAGCAACAAAAATCCCCCATGGAGCTGTTGAGGCTAACTATACCAAGACGAGTTTATACCTACAACCACATGGATTTTATAGCAGATGCCTTGATAAAAATATCAAAAAATGCAAAAAATATAAGAGGCGTAGAGTTTACACACGAGCCAAAAATCCTAAGACACTTTACAGCAAGATTTAAGTTGGTAAAACCAAAAGAATAGTACTATTTCTAAGTAATTGTACCATTATGCCAATTTTTTATATTATCAATAAATATTTAAGATAAATAAGTATAAAATGATTATTAATAAATAGATGCGACGTGTCCGCGAAGCGGATACGTCGCATCGGTCGCGCTGAGCACACTTTCGTGTGCCACCTGCCCTTTGCTGGT
>CAZRAK010000054.1:0-2611 GCA_964598135.1 uncultured Campylobacterales bacterium | reverse complement strand
GTCTTTATTTTCGCTACAAACAAACGGGGCAGGACGAATAAATAGCATTCTTCGCTGGCCCCGATATATCCCTGTCAGTTATTCTCGTGTTCAGCTTCAAGGTAATGAACACTAAATAAATGATTTTCATCGGACCAAACTTTTATGGGACGAAAGCCAGCCTGTTGGGCGAGTTTCTGAAAATCATCAATGTGATACTTGTAGGAGTTTTCGGTATGGATACTATCACCAACCGAAAAGTGGAATTGTTGTGAGTGGATATTGATATATTGACTTTTTTCACATACCAGGTGCATTTCAATTCTGCCATATTCCTCATTGTAAAAGGCATGGTGAGAAAATCCATCGAGATCAAAATTGCCGCCTAATTCACGGTTGACCCGCGTCAGTAGATTGAGATTAAAGGCGGCTGTGTTTCCATCGGCATCGTTGTAGGCCGCATGCAATAACGAAGGGTCTTTTTTAAGGTCAACGCCGATGAGTAATCCACCGCCGGGCTCAACCATGTTGGCGATATTCCGTAAGAATATTTTGGCCTGACCCAGTTCAAAATTGCCAATACTGGAGCCAGGGAAAAAGGCGACCTTGCGTGTGTCGGCTGGTGCAAATGGAAGGTCGATTGGCACTGAGTAATCGATGCAGGTGGCATGTATATCTAACCATGGGTAGTCATCGGAAAGTTGTTGTGCGGCGAGCTGTAAATAGTCACGAGAGATATCCATGGGCAGGTAGGCATGAGGGCGTAAGGCATCCAGTAAAATGCGTACCTTTTGGCTGCTGCCGCTGCCAGGTTCAATTAACAGGCAACCGGTGCCTATGTGCTTTGCAATATCCTTTCGGTGGTTCTCCAGTATGCCTGTCTCGGTGCGGGTAACATAATATTCATCGGTCTCACAAATATTATCGAATATTTCCGAGCCTGTCTGGTCGTAAAAAAATTTTGGGGGAATACTTCGGGGATGCTGGCTCAGTCCATGAATGACTGCTTCGCCAAGCTGGGCCAACCTGGGTCGGTAATCATGGAACTGAACGGAATTATTATTGTTTGTCATGAGTCATCCTCGGCTAAACGAAATCCACTGAACTGCCAGCGGTCTGTGGGGTAGAAAAAATTGCGGTAGCTGGGTCTGATGTGATCGCCCGGTGTAACACAGGAGCCTCCACGCAGCACCATTTGATTGCTCATAAATTTGCTGTTGTATTCGCTGGAGAAGTCACTAAAGGCGGTTTGTCGATAACCAGAGTAGGCTGTGTAGGGGCTTTGGGTCCACTCCCAAACATCGCCATAAATTTGTGTTAAACCATGGCTCGCAGAATTCGACATGGGTTGCAAGATGTCTTGCTCGCGCAGGTTCCCTTCAATGGACAGTGGGCGCGCGACGTGTTCCCATTCCTGCTCAGCAGGAAGGCGTTTGTTGGCCCAACGGGCATAGGCATCGGCCTCGTAAAAGCTGACATGGCAGACAGGTGCATGAGGGTCGACGGTTTGCATGCCGGTGAGCGTCATGTGCCACCATTGGTCGTCGCGCTGCTCCCAATACAGTGGGGCTTGCCAGCCTCGTTCGCAAACAATTTTCCAGGCATCGGAAAGCCAAAGGCGAGCATCTTGATAGCCGTCATCCTTGATGAAATCCATCATTTCCTGATTGGTGACCAGGCGTGATGCAATCTGAAAGTCCTGCAAAAAGATTTTATGTGATGGGCTTTCGTTGTCATAACAAAAGCTGGAGTCCACAACATCATGACCCTGAGTGATGATGCCGCCTTTATACTTGATCCACTGTAACTCCATGGGTATGCACGACTCATGGCTTGATTCACGATAGCATGGACGTAACGGATTACAGAAAAAAATGTGTTTGATATCGGTGAACATCAACTCCTGATGCTGTTGCTCATGATTAATGCCAAGTTGTGTACGGGTGAAAACTTCCGGCCAATTGTCTTCATTGACATACTCAATGAGTTGCAGCATATGCTCGTTAATATGCTCACGATAGGCGTAAACCTGTTGCACGGTAGGTCGCGATAGCAGGCCACGCTCGGGTCGCGGGTGATAATAGCCGATGGTGTTATAGTAGGAATTAAACAGTTGCGAATATAACGGATGAAATTCCCGGTAGTCAGGTAAAAATGGTTTCAGCAGGAGAGTTTCAAAAAACCAGCTGGTGTGGGCCAGGTGCCACTTGGGTGGACTGACGTCAGGCATGGTTTGAATGCCGTAGTCTTCAGTTTCCAGTGGTGCACATATTCGGTTGGACATCTGGCGCAACTGGAGAAAGGTCGATTGTAGTTTATGTCGATAGTTGCTGACAGCATTATGTTTGCAACAAGTAGTATCATTCTGGGTGGCACAGGCTTGTTTAGCGAGTTTTGGCACGGGAACTCCTTCCGTTAACGAACGTCCTTTTAATTCCACGCGGCCATACTAACGTGTTCTGACTGTAAAGCAATGCCTTTTTAGGCGACAAAATTACACATTCATGTAATGTGGGTTCCAAAATTGTAGATTGCCTGGCGTCTCCTTTCAAATATTTTCAGCATCAGTGATAGCTACGGTGTTGTACGTATGTATTATTGAATACTTGATGTTGATAACGTGACGACAGTC
>CAZRAK010000053.1:0-2702 GCA_964598135.1 uncultured Campylobacterales bacterium | reverse complement strand
TAGTAGTAGATTCAAGTAGAAATTTAGAAGATATATTATTTCAAAGATTAATTGACGGAAAATGATAATAAATCCTAGGAACTAATAGGGTTTTATCACAAAAATGTTGGAGGACAAATAATTATGGATCTTAGATTTACACTTTTAACTGTGATATCGATTTGGAGTATTGCTGTTATTACTCCCGGGCCCAATTTTTTTATTACGGCACAGACAACAGTTGTACACTCTCGTTTAGCTGGAATATTTGTCGTCTTGGGCACTTGCACGGGAACAATCATTTGGTCGGTCGCAGGGTATTTCGGAATTACATATCTTTTTATTATTGCACCCTGGATTTATATTGCTTTTAAAATAGCCGGAGGAAGCTATCTTATTTATCTTGGTATAAAACTGTTGATAAGTTCATACAAACATAGTGCCAAACCGGATAACTTGCAGAAAAATTCTCAAAGCCTTTTTTTAAGCTGGTGGGATGGATTAAGAACTAATCTCTCCAATCCCAAAACCGCCATGTTTATCACAAGTTTGTTTGCATCAGTTTTGCCAAAAGAACATGCAATATTTATTGGCATATTAATCATAACCATAATGGTCGCAATATCCCTATTATGGTATTTATTTATTGTTTTTATATTCTCATCTAAAAAATTAGGCAATCATTATAATCGGATACAAAAATGGATAGAAGGTTTTGCCGGAATTGTTTTTGTAGCTTTCGGTGCAAAACTGGTTTTTGAAAAAAAATAATCAGGAAATCAGATAGATGAAATCCATTGGGCGAAGGCAATTACACCCCTGTGAATGAATCTCCACTTTTATGATATTCTTTTCCCTAGCTAATTTTTATAAGGGGAATGTATGCCAACAAGATTGAGAGTAGATTTAGCTGGTTACCATCATATTATAAATCGTGGTGTAAACCATTGGGGAAAAGGGACTGTCTTTTTCAAGAATCACAGGATCAACTCTTATGCGAGGATGAACTTCACAAATGCAACACTAGAAGATATAAAAAAATGGATAGAAACCTACATGTTGCTTATAAAACATATTTAAGCAAAGAAAAAAAGAACTAAAAATCAAAAGGTGAGGGTGAGAGCTTTTGTTCCAAGCTCTGCTGACATATCTGAGAGAGAGTAAAACTTTTGAAGTAGAAGTATCTTAAACATAACAAGAGGATCTTAAGCTTTATTGCCACAACTGTTTTTAGTCCCTATACCATTTTTAGCCAGTATGGGCCGTAATCTCTCAAAATCGATTATATTATCTATCTGTAATAAAAATGAATCTATGCCGTCAAGTCGTTTATCTACACTGATATCCGCAAATGAACTATTGCTTTGTCTAAATGCCATAACTAACCTCAAAAAAAGAAAAGTAATTGAATAATTTATAAGAAAAATTGTACTGAAATATGGCTCAAAAGTACCTTAAACAGGGTGTTTTAGCGATTTATTTTAGAGGCTTTGTTGTGCGGTGGGCTCATGATATATATCGCTTACCAAAGATGCTATAGAATCTAGTTCGCTAACTTCTTCTTGATATGGCTGCGAAGTTATGAGATATCTGAAATCACCATCTTTTTCTTTTTCTGATTTTGAAACTTTTAAATTTTGAGCCATTGCTTCATAGTTTTGGCTTATAAGTTTTAAATGATCATCTTTTTTTAAAAGTTCTTCAAAAATTTGATTTACTCTTTTTAGCACAATTCCATCACTTCTATAGTTTGTACTCATATCTTCAACATAACTAAATAGTGTTTTATCTTCTATTGCGTTGTTAAAAACTTCTATCTCGGCTCCTTGAAAAGAGTAAATAGACTGTTTTGAGTCGCCAACTACGAAAATATTGTCAGCTTTAGAGTTTTTTACTATCTCAAATTGAGTTATATTTGTATCTTGAAACTCATCAACCATGATATACTTAAAGTTAGTTTTTACATGTGGTATCAACTCTAAAGTTTTTGTGATGATAGTATCAAAATCTATTTTGCCTAGCTCTATTAGCCTGTTATCATAAGCTAATTTTATTTTATGCAGTAAAACTTTTATCTTTGCCACTTTGTCAAAAAATAACTTCTCTTTTTCCAAATCTATGCTTGCATAATGAGCAATCAAATTTTCCATACTTCCTTTAACTTCTGTAGTAACAGGGTATTTTTTAGCACCCATTCTTAGTGCAGTTTTTTCATCATCTATCTTACCCCAGGCACAAGCCTCAAAGTCTAAAAAGTTTTGATAGTACTTTTCAAACCACTCTAGCCTTACCTTATCATCTTCTAGTTCACCTAAAATTTCATCTGTATTTGGGAGTGGATAAAGCTCGCAAATAAGCTCTTTATATGTTTTAGTATCTATACTTTTTTCATCAAATCTATCATAATCAGCTCTAAATTTGGAGTTGCTTACATACTTTGATATAAGGTTATTTAGAAAAAAGGTACTGATATTTTGAGATATATCTAAAACCATATCTTTATTTGCTTCATCATTTAAAACACTAAAAATTATACTGCTAAGTTCATTTGCTTTTTCATCTTCTTTTATGATGTCAAGTTTTGTATCAATACGAGCTATATCTGCATTTGTTTTTATGATATTTAAACAGTAAGAGTGGATAGTAGAAATCCTAGAGTTTCCACTATCTTGATAAGCAAGTTCGAGAGTTTTCTTTACATGTAAACTCTCTTTTTCGCTTAT
>CAZRAK010000052.1:0-4377 GCA_964598135.1 uncultured Campylobacterales bacterium | reverse complement strand
TCCGCCACCGGCAGGGCAAGTTCCTCCGCCACCGGCAGGGCAAGTTCCTCCGCCAATTGTACTAAAGAAATAGAACTAAAATCTACCCCAAGGAGGTTTTCAGGGTCAGAGCTTTACTTTTAACACTGTTTTTACTGTAGGAAAGTATGGTAACACCTCAGCCGCTTCTATACCAATGGCGATGAACGATGCTTATGAGGAGGGAAGATTAAAAAGTAAAGCTCTGACCCTGAAAACCATGACAACAACATCATGCATACACTTCTCCATCAAATAACAATCTTGCCGTCCTTATTGTTTTGCCTCTGACTTCATTTATATCAAGACTTGGAAAACTCACGCCGACAGGAGTCGTTCCACTAGGATTTTCTATTTTAACTGTAAAATCATCTATAGTCAATTTTAAAGGATGGATTTGATTCATCAGCGTTCCTTCTATAAAGCAACCAACCGATATACAAAAACCTCCAGATACGGCGACTGATGGGTGAGTGCTTAGAGGTGTGAAATATCTAATATTTATATCTCCATCATTTTGAGGAGGACTTATCAGATGCAGTACCAGGCACTCCTGTGTAAAACTACTTCAAATTTTTTTCAAAGTGTGATATATTTACAGATATAAATTTATATGAAACATATATCAAAACAGGCCATGAAGCCAACCATATATATGCCGATGTATAATCTATAGATTCCATTTTTTCTCCTAATATTTATGACTGTCAGATTTTATCTCATCTGAAGTGATATTTTCTCTATCCATTACCCGCCAAACAAAGATGATATATCCAAGTACGATTGGCACAAGCAAAGAGACATAACTCATGGTTGTCAAAGTATAAAGACTACTTGAGCTGTTTTGTATAGTCAAAGAGCTGTTTATATCGACAAGTGATGGATATATGGCTGTATTATTAAAGCCCAAAAGACACAAAACAGAGAAGATAACCATAACCGTACCAACTCCGCTAAACCATATACCATTTTTACTGCATTGAAACAGAGCTATAAACAAAGCATACAATACAGACAGAGTTCCGATTAAAAAGAGTATAAGCAAAATTGGGTTTGCCAAGAAGTTTAGTAAAAATTTATATTTCTGCACAAAAAATCCATCTGTGTTATACCCTACTCCACTCAATGTCATCAACATAGCAACCAACAAAAGAAAAAAGGCTATAAAAAGTATAGAATCATTTCTGAGTTGGGATTTCACTCTTTTTTCTATCTTTTCGTGCTCTATGTTGTGCAAAAAATAGAGACTCGCTTGAACTCTTGAAAGAAAAAACAGTGTCAAGCCAAGTACAACATTAAAAGGATTTAAAACCGCTTCGAGTCCTCTTGTTGCAACAGTCCAATGCGATTGATGCATGTCATTTATCACAAAATTTCCACCTGTAAAAAGAGTTCCAAGTACCACACCTATGAGGATAATACCGATACTGCCATTTACAAAAAGAAACATCTCATAAGTTTTTTGTCCTAAAAAATTGTTTGGTTTTTTTCTATACTCATAGGATACTGCCTGGATAATAAAACAAAAAAGTATAGCCATCCAAGCAAAATATGCACCACTGAAACTCACAGCATAAAAGAGTGGAAATGCCGCAAAAAGAGCTCCGCCAAACATAACCAAAGTGGTAAATGACAACTCCCACTTTCTACCAAGTGATGCTATGATGATATCTTTTTCATCCTCTCCTTTTGCTACTTTATTCAGTATAGTCTGACCACCTTGGACAAATATGATAAATGAAAAAAGAGCGCCCAAAAGTGCCACAATTATCCACCAATACTCTTGCAATGCCAAATATGATAATTTTTCAAACATTTAAGACTCCTTTGGACCTATTTTTATCTGTGTAAACATTATCTTTAACTCAGCAATTAAAAGTGCCGTAAAGATAAGTACAAAAAGTGCTATCGTGATACTTACTGCGCTGCTGTCAAGCTGAGATGTAGCGAGTTTTGTTGGCAAAAGTCCCTGTATAGCCCAAGGTTGTCTTCCAACTTCTGCAACTATCCAGCCAACCTCACCTGCTAGATAACCCAGTGGCACACTAAAAACTCCTAGCCACAAAATGAGTCTTTGCTTCTCTATCTTTCCGACCATTGTAAAGTAAAGAGCAAGCAAAAAGAGCACTAAAAACCAACTTCCAAGTCCTACCATGATATGAAAACTGTAAAATGTTATAGCAATCGGCGGTATAATCTCCTTGGGATTGTTAAGGTATCCGTATCCCAAATACTTTTCATACATCCTAAAGTTTTCCAGCGAAGATTTTGCTTTTTGAATATCTTGATTTTTCTTTGCATTTTTATAGGCTCTTAGAAAATTTATCGCTTTTTTACCTTTTTGTATTTTGGTGCCTGCAGATTCGATTCCCTGTTTTTCATTGCCATATACCAAATCATCAGCACCGGCTACAAATGAATTTACATTGTGATAAGCCAAAAATGAGAGTGCATATGGCACTTTAAATGAAAACAAAAATTCATCTTTGCCCTTTTCTCCAATTTTTTTCTCAGGATTTAAAACACCAAAAGCCACTATGCCTTCTCTTCTAGCACCATCATACAAGCCTTCCATGGCTGCAAGTTTTGCCGGTTGCTTGAGTGCTACTTGATGAGCAGCCTCATCTCCTGTTGAAATCAAAAAAAGTGAAACCAGCAATCCAAAAGCAGAAGCTACGATGATACTTCTTTTGGCAAACACAACTTCTCTTTTTTTAAGCAGATACCAACTACTGATGCCAACAACAAACAGAGACCCCATCACATAACCGCTTGAGATAGTATGTAAAAATTTAGATACAGCAACAGGGCTAAGGAGTATATCAAAGAAATTTTTCATCTCAAACCTTGCTGTATCGGGATTGAATTGCATGCCTATCGGAAACTGCATCCAACCGTTTGCTACAAGTATCCAAAGAGCAGAAAGATTTGAGCCTATTGCTACCAGCCATGTAGAGACAAGGTGTGTTCTTTTGGAGACTTTATTCCATCCGAAGAACATTATGGCAAAAAATGTTGATTCCATAAAAAATGCCATCAATCCTTCTATCGCGAGAGGCGCACCAAAGATATCTCCAACTATCCAAGAGTAGTTTGACCAGTTTGTGCCAAATTCAAACTCCATGATAATTCCCGTAGCCAAACCTATGGCAAAGTTTATACCAAAAAGTGTCATCCAAAACTTTGTGAGTTTTTTCCACTCCGGATTATTTGTCTTGACATATATAGTCTCCATAATGGCTATAATAAACGACAATCCAAGAGTCAATGGCACAAAAAGCCAGTGATAAAGTGCTGTTAAGGCAAACTGTGATCTTGAGAGGTCAACCAAAAGACTACTGTCCATATTTTTTCCTTATTTTGTTAGATTTTCTATGACAAAATTAGCTCTGTCTTTGTCATTTGAAAACTTTGTTTGAAGTATATCTGGAAAAAACAACAACTTTAAAATCACAAAAAATATGAAAAATTTTATGGCAATTATGAGCCATAGTCTTTTACCTACTTTCATATTTTTAAAGCCATCGATGTAAAAGAGAGCTATTTTTTTGCAAAGTTCCATATATACATAACCTTTTTTGATAATCATTTTCAGTTAAAATTATAATCCTATTAGTTTTAATTTACACTTAAATTAAAACTAATAGGTACCTCTAAAAATAAATTTCTAAAGCCCTTATTTCTTTATTTTTGATTTATCAAAAAATCTTAAATCAATTTTAGCAGTTTTTTATTAAAATTCTATGAATTTGCCCCCCCCATTTTCACTATATTTGTAAATATGTTCCTACTTTATATCTACTTTTACGCTGTTTTTACTTTTTTCAATCTTACTAATTATTCATATCTAACTAAATTATAGGTGAGATTCATAAGTCCTATTGTTGTAGATGTTACATAGTTAGAAAACATTGCACCAAGTTTTAGACGAAATGTATAACTCTGCACATAAGGATTTTTATCTAAGAAACCGGTTATTATATCTATTTGTTTTTGGTTTAGATTTTTATCCAATGGTAGATGATCAACTGAAGCGATATACCCTTTTGCATGAATTTGAATATGTCCTAGCATAGAATCTATAACTTGCCCAACCATATAAGCTTTAAAACTGCCAGAAAGCGCTGCATAAACTAAAACAAACATCACACCGATAGTAATTAGACTAGATGTTAAGATTGTTCTTCTGCCACTTCTAAGTAAGTTTCTAAATGATATTTTTATGATATTTTTCATGAAGCAATCCTTTTATCATCAGTAACGATACCGTCTATCAAGGTAATAATGCGATCAACTACTGTCACTATTTTTTCATCGTGAGTAGCAAAAATAAAAGTAGTGCTAAACTCTTTTTGTATA
>CAZRAK010000051.1:0-4547 GCA_964598135.1 uncultured Campylobacterales bacterium | reverse complement strand
ATAGATACAAATAAATTTGTACCAAAAGCAAATGAAATAGTAGATGGATACTATGTTTTAAATATCCCTATTTTTAACTCAAAAAATCAAAATATCGGTTCTTATCTAGCCTTTATTTATGATAAATTTGAGTTAGCTCAAAAAGGAATTGCTCTACTTGGAATGATAATTTTAATGACAATTATCTTCATGATCATGGTCTATTTGGTGTTTAAAAAACATGTAAAAGGTTTGGAACATATTTCAGATTTAGACAAAGAAGTTCAAAACCAAATAGATGAAAAACTAAAGTTGCTTTATGTAGATGCAACAACAGGTGCATACAAAAAGATTAAATTTAAAGAAGATCTTAAAAAACAAAATGATGATAGCAAAGCAGTAATACTAAATATTAGAAATTTTAGTAAAATTAACGAAGCTTATGGATTTGACATAGGAGATATGATTCTAAAAATTTCTGTTAAACGAATAGAAAATATACTGAGTAGAAAAATATACCGAATTGCTTCTGATAAATTTTCATTTTTTTCGTATAATCATAAAAAAGAGATAAGAGCTATAAAACATAAATTCATAAATAACTCTATTAAAATGGAAGATGGGGTTGTAAACTTGTGTATCTCTTTTAGCTTTGGGGTTATCTATACTAAAGAAGAGAACTTATTTAGCAAAATGTCAATTGCTGTAAAAGAAGCAAGAAACTATCCTTTTTCTGATTTTATTTTTTATAAAGAAAGGAGTGCAAAAGATAATTTTATTAAATACAATAGTTTATTATATGATGCAATATTTTTACAAAGTGAAGCTGAGATAATTCCATATTTTCAAGGCATAATAGACAACAAAACAGGAGAAATTACAAAGTATGAAGCACTTGCGAGAATAAAAAGCAAAGGTAAAATTTATAGTCCATTTCATTTTATAGATATAGCAAAAAATAGTGGATTTTTACATGAAATTACAACTATAATGATAGAAAAAAGTTGCAAATATCTTTCGTCTTTAGATAAAGCCATAGACATATCTATAAACATCACAGAAGATGATCTATTTACCCATAAGTTGGAGGAACATCTTTTAAAAATGTCGAAAAAATTTAACATAAACCCAAGTAGAATAACCATAGAAGTTCTTGAAGGTGTAACGGCTGGAGGTACAAAAAACAACATAAAACAGTTGAAAAAATTAAAAGAGGACGGATTTAAAATAGCCATTGATGATTTTGGGATAGAATATTCAAATTTTGAAAGAATAAGTGAACTTGATATCGATTTTATCAAAATTGATAAAAAATACATAAAAACAATTCATTCAAATCCCAAAAATCTTAAAATTGCAAAAGCTATCAATGATTTTGCCCACTCGTTAAATATAGAAGTAGTTGCTGAATTTGTTGAAAATAAAGATATACAAAAAATTGTAAAAAAATTGGGAATAGAGTTTTCTCAAGGATATCTCTTCTCTAAACCAACAGAATTTATCATCTAAGCTTTGTAACAACTGGTGAAAACGCCTTTGTACTAACTCGAACACTATCTCCAACTTTTAAAACTTTTGTTTCATTTGAATCAAGAACAATTTCTACTATTTGATTGTCTATCGCAATAACTGCAACATGCAAGATATCGGCTCTATATATATCTAAAATTCTACCACCAAATGAAAATTTTTGGCTTCCGCTTGTTTTTAGTAAGATATCTTTTGGATGTCCATATTTTTTCACTTTTCCGTCTTCGATTAGTGCTACAAAATCACTCATTTTATATATTTCATTTGGGCTATGACTTACCATAATCGTAGTAGTTTTAAAAGTTTTATGGAGTTCGAGTATCTCTTTTTGAAGTTTCTCTCTCATTTGCATATCTAGTGCAGAGAGTGGCTCATCTAAAAGTAAAATTTTTGGTTTACGCATCAAAGCTCGACAAATTGAGACTCTTTGTTGCTGACCGCCTGAGAGCATAGAAGGAGGTGTATCTTCTAGCTGGGTCAATTCTGTAATTTGTAAAAGAGTTTTGGCTAATTTTTTGTCATCATTTGCAAATAATAAATTTTCTTTTACACTCATATTTGGGAAAAGAGCATAATCTTGAAAAACAAAACCTACACTTCTTTGTCTTGGGTGAATAGAAATCTTCTCATTTAACCAGGATTCATCATTTATCTCTATATGTCCACTAGCACTCTCAAGTCCAGCTAAAATCCTTAAAAGTGTAGTTTTCCCACTACCACTTTTTCCCAAAATTGAGACAAATGAACCCTCTTTGATAAAAAGATTTATATCCAAATGCATATCACCATTTGAACCTTTTAGCCTCTTTTTTATACCTATGTTTATCATCTCAAAAACCCGATATTTTTTTGTCTATAGTTAAAAATATAGACTAAAAGCAACACAACAAAACTGATAGCCACCATAATTGCCGAGTATATATGTGCACTCTTATAATCAAGTGTTTCTACAAATTCATAAATAGCAATTGAAGCCACTTTTGTATTCCCTGGGATACTGCCACCAACCATCAAAACTACACCAAATTCACCTATAGTATGAGCAAATGTAATAACAACAGCTGTTAAAAGTGAAGATTTTATATTTGGAAGAGCTACTCTTAGAAGAGTTTGAAAACTACTTTTTCCACATAAATATGAAGCTTCTATCAAGGATTTTGGAAGTGATTCAAAACCACTTTGTAGAGGTTGGAGCATAAAGGGGAAAGAGTATAAACAACTTGCAATCACAAGTCCATAAAAATTAAATACTAATTTTATACCCAACCACTCCTGCACAAAAGCTCCCAAAGGTGAGTTTTGCGAAAGTGCATACAAAACATAAAAGCCAAGAACTGTTGGAGGCAAAACAATAGGTAGAGCTGTAAATGCTTCATATATAGGTTTTAGCTTGGACTTACTTTGCGATAGTTTCCAAGCTAGGGGCAAGGCAACTAAAAAGAGTATAATGCTCACTATGGAAGCTAGTTTAAAAGAGAGCAGAAATGGTTCAAAATTATACTGCATCATTTATCCCTACTATCGATATTTCACTCGCTTTTATCATGACAGCTACTTTTTCTCTCATCTCTAAACTCATCATATCATAAGACTTTTTAGTGATAAGTGACTCAAAAATTCCAATATCACTTTTTAGTTTTACTGTAACTAAAAGCTTACCAATATCCAAATGAGTTATACTAGCATATATCTGATTTGTAAGACTGATATCTTTTGTTTTGCTTTTTGCGATAAGTACAAAAGAGGGCTTTATGCCCAAAGTTACTTTTGTACCTATTTTTACACTCTTTGGCAGCTCTAACGCCATCATAGTAAACTCTTCGTCTTTAGCATTAAAAGTGACTATATGGACAACTCCACTTGATTGTATCTCTTTTACTATAGCTTCTATTTTATTCACAGATATCCATATTTTCTAAATATTTTTTTAGCCTTTTTTGAAAAGATAAAATTATAAAACTCTTTTGCATCTTTTATATTTTTGCTCTGTTTTATGATTATAATTCCTTGTTTTATAGGGGTATAGAGATTTTGTTTTACTTCTATCCAATTTTTATTTTCTTTATATTTTCTCATTTTTGAACTATATAGTGAAGATTTAGCAATAAAGCCTATATCTGCTGCTGCTATTGCGTATTGAACTGTTTGTGAAATACTCTGCGCATAGGCAAATTTACTCTTTATTAAAGTATAAACTTTGGCATTTTTCAAAGCTTCAACAGTTGCTTTTCCATATGGAGCTATTTTAGGATTTGCTATAGCAATTCGCAAAATAGCTTTATCTTTTACAAGGTTAATTCCTTTGGAAAAGTCTATTTTTTCTATACTAAAAATAGCCAAACCACCCTGTGCATAAATCCTTGGAGCAGATATAGCCAAATTATTATCAAACAAATTTTGTGGATATCTCATATTTGCCGCCATGAAAATATCAAATGGGGCTCCATTTTTGATCTGAGCATTTAGTTTTCCACTACTTCCTAAAATTACACTTACTTTTACATCTGGATACTTCACATTAAAAGCTAACACAAGATCATTTATAGCAAAACTAACATTTGCAGCAACTGCGACTTTTATACTCGATGCACTAACAAACACAGATAAAACAAAAAATAATAAAATCTTTTTTAGCATCTTCTTCTCCTAATTTCGTTATATATAAAAAAATATAACGAAATTATAACGAAAAATTAAATAAATATCAATACCGCAAAAAGTTGGTATAAAATTTGCTAGTAGAATTAAAAGCTTGTAAAAGGAGTAAATGTGTCAAAGAATTTGATTTTATTTGATAAATATGCACACTATTTTATTATCATATCTTTTTTGATTGTTGTTTTATTGTAGATAGATAAAAAGTGGCGGAGAGGAAGTCTGTCCACTTATAGCCTTTTATTCCCTGAATTTAGGGCTTTAAGGTTTCATTTTAAATCTTAATGTAGCTTAAAATGTAACTTAATATCAATCCTTAAAAATAAGCATATCACAATAGTTGACGATTGATAATGATTATCAATTATAAAGTTCTATGGGGT
>CAZRAK010000050.1:0-7108 GCA_964598135.1 uncultured Campylobacterales bacterium | reverse complement strand
TAAAGAACAAAACTGCATCAAACCGACCAAAAGACAAACTAGATTTAGTCCAACTCAAAGAATTAGCTAAGATTTTAAAATAAAAAGCTCACTTAATTACTTTCCGATATAATCAGATATATTTTCTAAAAGTCCATAATTTTTATGTTTTGTGCCATCTAGTAAGACTTGTGCAACTGATTTTTCATCTTTGTTAAATACTAACGGAGCTAGAAAGTTTATTACGGAAGTTTCTATTGGTTTTGATACTATCATGATATTTAAAACTAGCATATCTGAATCTTTTTTTAGCTTAAGTAGATTTTTGAAAAAATCAGGAATAGTTATATCATAATCCCTTACCATAAAGGGATTAATAAGCATAAAGATTGTTTCATCATCAAGGCTTGTGAGTTTTATAAAGAAGTCATCAATTTTTTCAATTTTTACCTGTTTTATCTGTTCAAATCCTAATATGGGTATTTTTACATCAAATGTCATCTGTTTCCTTTGGTGTGATTATAGCAAAATGTACTTTATATATCGACAATATTAAAAATAATTAGACTTTTATTTTATGATAACTAAAAAAAAGATACAATATCAAACTAATTACACACGAGGAATATATTTATGAATTTATTAAAAGTTTTATTGGTTTCTATGATTTTGTTATTTAGCACAGGATGTTCTACTAAAGATAAAAGTGCTATCTATAATAAACCAGCACTCTACTGGTATAGTGAAATTATAAAAGAGATTAAAAATCAAGATTTAGAGAAAGCCGATGATTATTTTACTTCACTTTCAAGTGAGCATGTGGAGTCACCACTACTTCAAACAAGTATGTTGATACTAGCAAATGCACATATGCAAAATGAAGAGTATATACTTGCTAACTTTTATCTTGATGAGTATATAAAGAGATATGGTGATAGAGAAAATAGTGAATATGCAAAATTTTTGAAGATAAAAGCAAATTTTGACTCTTTTTCACATCCAAATAGAAACCAGCAACTCCTGATAGATACAATTGCCAATACAAAAAAGTTTAAAACTAAATATCCTAACTCTAAATATCTACCTATGGTAAATACGATTTTAGTTAAGCTTAAACTCGCAAACTTGCAGACAAGCGAAGAGATTGCTTCTCTTTATAAAAGAATAGATAAACCAAAAGCTAGTAAAATTTATAGAAAAAAGATAGCTGATTCATCAGTAAAAAATGCAAATATGATTAAGCCACATGTGCCTTGGTATAGAGCTTGGTTTGAATAAAAATAGATACTATTAAACTACAGGATATATAATGCAAATAAACAATTACAATAAATTTCCTGCAACTTTACCCATAGTTGCAGAGGACAATCTATTTTTATATCCATTTATGATTTCTCCAATATTTTTATCTGATATTGAGAATATTGAAGCCATAAATGATGCACTAGAAAATAATACTCTCATAATGGTTTGTTCAACAAAGCCAAGTGAAGAGGGCGGCAGGGATTTTGAAGCCATATATAATAGTGGCGTGATTGGCTCTATTATGAGAAAAGTTGAACTTCCTGATGGCAGAGTTAAAGTCCTTTTTCAAGGTATGTTAAAAGGTAAAGTAGTTGAAGAGATTGGATTAAAACCTTTAAAGGGTATGGTTGATGTTATAAAAAGCATTGAAAGTACATCTCAGCAAAGCATAGCAACACTTGCTATTTTAAAAGAGAAGATACATGTATTAGCAAGAACAAGTAACTACTTTCCACCTGATTTATTAAAAACCATAGATGACAATAACGAGGTGCATAGAGTTTGTGATTTGGTAGCAAGTAGCATGAGACTAAAAAAAGAGCAGTCATATGAGCTTTTTGTAATGGAAGATGCCGAAGAGAAACTTTTGAAACTAATAGAGTTTTTGTTGGCTGAAATAGAAGCTACAAAACTGCAAAAAGAGATAAAGACAAAAGCACACTCTCAAATAGATAAGATAAATAAAGAGTACTTTTTAAAAGAGCAATTAAAACAGATACAAAAAGAGCTCGGAACTGACAATCAAAGAGATGAAGAGATACAAGAGTATAGAAAAAAACTAGAATCTAAGAAAAAATTTATGAGTGAAGATGCTCACAAAGAGATATCCAAACAGATAGATAAACTCTCAAGAATGCATCCTGATTCTAGTGATGCTAGTATGATTCAAAGTTATCTTGATTGGGTTATAGAGATACCTTTTGAGAAGTTAGCTAAGAAAAAATTAGATATTTTAAATGTTAGAGCTCAACTTGATAAAGACCATTATGCTCTCAAAAAGCCCAAAGACAGGATTGAAGAGTATTTTGCAGTTCGTGAGCTGTTAGACAAAAGAGGGATAAAAGATAAAAATGCAAGAGGAGCTATTTTATGTTTTGCGGGACCTCCAGGTGTGGGAAAAACTTCACTTGCAAACTCAATAGCAACTGCACTTAAAAGAGAACTTGTTAGGATTGCTTTGGGTGGACTTGAAGATGTAAATGAGTTAAGAGGGCACAGGAGAACTTATATAGGAGCGATGCCTGGCAGAATAGTCCAAGGCATTATAGAATCTTCTCAAATGAACCCTGTGGTGGTCTTAGATGAGATAGATAAAGTTGCTAGAAGCCATAGGGGTGATCCAACTGCTGTTTTACTAGAAATTTTAGATCCAGAACAAAATAATAAATTTAGAGACTATTATCTTAATTTTAATTTAGATTTGAGTAAAATCATATTTATAGCAACTGCAAATGACATAGGCTCAATCCCTGCACCTCTTAGAGATAGAATGGAGTTTATATTTTTAAACTCTTATACTCCGCAAGAGAAATACCATATAGCTAAAAAATATCTAATCCCACAAGAGCTAAAAAAACATGGACTAAAAAATAGTGAAGTTGCTATCACAAAGGCGATGCTTGAGAAGATAATATCAAATTATACAAGAGAATCAGGAGTTAGAAATTTAAGAAGAAGAGTAGCAGAAATTTTGAGAAAATGTGCAAAAAGGTTACTTATAGATCCAAATATTCAAAAAATTACAATTAATCAAAAAAATATAAAAGAGTTTTTGGAAAAAACAGTATTTGAGATAGAAGAGAAAGATAAAGAGGATTTGATAGGACAGGTAAATGGCTTAGCATGGACTAGTGTGGGAGGAGATGTCCTTAAAATTGAGGCGATAAAGATACAAGGCAAGGGAGTACTTCAATTAACAGGCTCACTCGGAGATGTCATGAAAGAGTCAGCTAGAATTGCCCAAAGTGTTGTGAAAGTTTTGATAGATAATGACAAACTAGATATTCCGCTCTCTATAATACCAAAAGCTCCAAAAGATAAAGAGGGAAATGCAGCAAAATTAACACCAAGCGATGTGTATAGAAGATTTGATTTGCATATACATGTACCTGAGGGTGCAACACCAAAAGATGGACCAAGTGCTGGAGTAACGATGGCAACAGCTATAGCGTCAATACTATCAAATAAAAAAGTAAAAAGTGATGTAGCCATGACAGGAGAACTCACACTTAGTGGCAAAGTTTTACCAATTGGTGGCTTAAAAGAGAAGTTAATAGCTGCATATAAAGCAAAAATCAAAACAGTTTTGATACCAAAGAAAAATTATGAACGAGATTTAGATGATATTCCCGATGAAGTGAAAGAAAAGATGGATTTTATACCTATATCTAGAGTCGAAGAGGTATTAAAACATGCACTTGTTTAAAAAGTGCATGTTTTTTTGATTTTTATTGATTTAGTAAATCAAATGGTGTAGCAACAATTTGTTTTGTATTTACTACATATGGGATTAGAGCTGCAGCTCTTGCTCTTTTGATTGTAAGTTCTACCATCTCTTGATGTCTTTTGCAGTTTCCTGTGAGTCTTCGAGGCATGATTTTATATCTTTCAGATAGTGAATGCTTTAACATTTTTGTATCTTTATAATCCATATACTCTATCTTCGCTTCACAATATTTACAATATTTTCTTGCATATTTTCTTTTTTCTGCCATTTTTTATCCTTTGTATCTTAATTATCTAAAAAGGTATCTCATCTTCATCGATGTTGATATCTGGTATATTGTCACTTTGTGGTTGAGTTGGTTTATTGTAGCTATTTTGTTGATTGTTGCTAGAATTTCCACTTGTTGGTGCACTATCTTGATTGTATCCACCCTCATTTGAGCCTTTTGAATCTAGCATTTGCATATTATCAGCGACTACTGAGTGTTTGCTTCTTTTGCCACCATTTTGGTCAGTCCATTGGTCTAGTTTCAATCTTCCTTCAACTAGAATTTTCTTTCCTTTTTTCAGGTATTGATTTGCAACTTCTGCGGTTCTTCCAAAAAATGTAACATCCACAAAACAGACTTCTTCGCCAGCACTTCCGTCTTGTTTTTTATACTTACGGTTTGTTGCAATTGCTGTAGTACAAACTGCACCACCATTTGGCATATATCTAAGTTCAGGGTCTTTTGTTAGGTTACCAACTAATATTACTCTATTGTACATTGTGACTCCTTTGACTAGTCTTGGACAGTTTCACTTTTTTCTTGTGCTACTACTACAACTTCCTCGACAACAGTAACTTCTGCTACCACTTCTTCCTCGACAACAGTAACTTCTGCTACCACTTCTTCTTTGGCAGACTCAGCTACTTCTTTTGGAGCAAATTTTTCAACTTGTTTATTCCAAAATCGAAGCTCTTTTTGATTTTCATATTTTACACTCATGAATCTTATAAATTCTTCTGTGATACGAATAATTCTTTCAACTTCTAAGATTGTAGTTGTTGGAGCTGTAAAGTAAAATACACTATAGTATCCACGCTCTAGTTTTTCGATAGGATATGCAAGTCTTCTTGTTCCCATAACTCGAGTGGCGGCAATTTGCGCACCATTTTTTTCTAAAACTTCTTTTAAGAAGTCCATCTTTGCCTTAGTCTCTTCTTCTGTAAGAGTAGGCTTTAGTACTGTAAGCAACTCATAATGTCGCATTATCTCTCCTTTTGGTTTTCACCCATAACTGAGTAAGGATGTTGTTTTTAAACTATTTTGAACTAAATAAAACAGTTCAAGGACGCGATTATACTATAAAAAAGTTTGAAGTTTTATTAAGGTAGATAAAAGTAGAGTATTCTTGTCTATATTTTGCATTTTTTTGAGTTTAAATTCACAGTTTAAAAGTAAACGAAAAATCTTATCATAAGTTTTTAGATCTATCATCATGCAAAGCTTAGAGCGCTCTTGTGCGATATTTGGAGGAAGAGGATAACCTAAAACTGCTTTTGCATCAAACTTACCATTTATTTTTATATATGTAAAAAACAAGAAGAGTTGGCTTAGATATGACTCTATTGCATTTATAATTCTTATCTCATCAGCACTGCCTAATTCTATCAATTTTGAGTAAGTTTTTTTTATATCTTTTTTTTGTAGTAAATCATATATGAAGTTCTCCATACCAACACTTCCTAGTCCATACACAAACTCATCAATATCAGCGATTTGTATCTCTTTATCAAAGATTTTTAGTTTTTTAAAATCATTCGCACAAAGAGAGATATCTTCATTTTGGAGTATATAGAGATGTGAAATCGCATATCTGCTGATATTTATATCCATATCTTTTGCCAAAGTATCAAGAAGAAAAAGAGCCTCGCCTTGATTTAACTTGAAAAATCTGACAAAATTTGCACTCTTTTTTGGTGTAAATGATTTTGCTATATTTCTGGCTTTTTTGTCGTCTCCAAAGTACTGATATATAAAGTGATTAGTGCTATTTTTAAAAGATAAATTAACCAAGATATCTAACTCTTTTTTTGGTATAACTTTGTCCGTTTTGATAATTAATATATTCCTATCTCCAAACAGAGATGATTGAGAGAGGAAATTTTTAGCAGTAGAAAAACTGTATTCATCATAATACATGAGGAGTTTTTCTTCAGCTAAAACTTTTAAATTTTCGACTATTTTTTCACCAAAAAAATTTGTTTGATAAAAGCAAGTACCGTGTAAAAGTATAGATTTTGGAAGTCGTGAACTGTTGAGTAAATTTTCAAATTCTCTTTTATACATCTCTTTTTACCACTTTTACATAAATTTTACCACTAAGTATGTCTGATTCTACGATTTTAACCAAAACTCTTTCAAAAAGTTCTAAACTATCATCTAGTACAAAAAGTCTAGCACCTTGTATCTTGTCATCTAGTTTTGCTATTGTATTTTTGCCGATATTTGTAATGATAGCTCTAAAATCATCACCCACATGTAAAGCTGCCCATCTTGCAAATTTTCTATCCATAAAATCCCATGCTACCTTATCACTTTCTCTCTCTAAGTCACTTATTTGCTCGCATGTGGCATCAATCTCTTTTAATAAGAAATTAAATCTCTTTTTGTCATTTTTCATATTTGCTTTTAACAATCTATGCAAAATAAGGTCGCTATATCTTCTGATTGGAGAGGTGAAGTGAGTATACGAAATAAACCCTAAACCAAAATGTCCTCTGTTTTCTGATTCGTATTTTGCTTTTTTTTGTGAACGGATTATAAGTTTGTCAACTTCTTCTCTTATGTTCAAATCTTCAGCTTTTTTTTGTATCTGTTTTATCATTTTTGGTATATCAGTTGAAAAATCAACACTTATGCCTACAAGCAAAAGATTTTCAAGAAGATTTTGGAGTTTATCATACGAAGGGTCTTCATGAGTTCTAAAAATCCCCCTTTTTATCCTTTTTGATGCAGCTTTATTTGCTAAAAGCATACAATCTTCTATAAGTCCGTGAGAGGGAGTCTCTTTTTCGGCTTTTGTTAATATTAGATTTTGATTTTTATCTAAAACCATTCTTGTTTCTGTGGATCTAAATTCAAAACCATTTTTAAGTCTGATTTTTTTTAATTTTTTTGTTATTTCAAAAAGAGGCAGTAGTGATTTTAGTATCTTTTTGTCAGTTTCGTCTATATTGCTTAAATCACCTTCTAAGAAGATGTCTATTTGGTCGTAATTGTATCTTTTTTTGGAGTTTATAACGGCGTTAAAAAGCTCTTCTTTTTTTACCTCCATTGTTTTTTTATCGAGTGTAATTTTAAAAACAAAAGCTAATCTATCAACATTTGGCTTT
>CAZRAK010000049.1:0-7133 GCA_964598135.1 uncultured Campylobacterales bacterium | reverse complement strand
GAAGAGCCTAAAAAAAGCTCATCCACTCCGCCTCTTCCTGCTATCAGAGGTACTGCATTTTTGGCAAAAAAGATAGTCTTGGGTGCTATTTTAGTGATGAGTAGTATCGCATAAGCACCCTTTAGTGAATTGATTGTCTTTTTAAATGCCTCTTTTGGGCTAAGATTTTGTGATATAAATTTTTCAAAAAGGTGTACGATAACTTCACTATCTGTTTGACTTAGAAATGTCACTCCATCACTTTGAAGCTCTTTTTTTATCTCCATATAGTTTTCTATGATGCCATTATGTATCACAAAGGAAAATTTTCCCCAGTGAGGATGAGCATTTATCTCTGTTGGCTTTCCGTGGGTTGCCCATCTTGTGTGAGCAATTCCAAGTCCAAAGCCAGAGGATCTAAAATCTTTTGTTTTTGCTACTAGATTATCAAGTTTTCCGCTCGCTTTAAAATAGTTTATCTCATTTTGATGAAGAACAGCGATACCAGCACTATCATAACCTCTATACTCTAGTTCTTTTAAACCATCAAGTAAAAATTCTCTCTTCTCTCTCTTTCCAATATATCCAACTATTCCGCACATATTAGTCCCTCTAGTATTTTGTTTTTATTGTCGCATAAGTATAGTGTTTTTTCGATTAAGATAAGGTTTCTTGTTCTTCTTTTTATGGTTTGAATTTTTGCCATAGCGATATCTATGCCTTCTTCATCAAATTTGCTCAAGATATGTGCCATCAAGCCTTTTTGATCTTTTGTATTGATACGCATTTGTGCATATGTCATAGAGTGTTCACAATCTAAGTCAATTTCATTTTTTAAAATAGTAGGCTTATGTAATTTAACTTTTTTGCTCATATCAAATGAGTTTTCTATCAACTCTTCTATGTGAGAAATATCGTCACTATATACATCTTCATCAAACTCAAGTTTGAAGTATTTTTTTTCGTCAAAAAGTTTATAAATTTCCATATTTACAAGATTTATGAAGCCAAGTTTTCCAAGAAGGTATCCTATATTAAAGTCTCTGTTTTTTATAACTTCTATGGTGAGATATGGTTTTGTCTGTATCTTATATGTAAAAGTATCTGTATCATATGCTAGTTTTGCAATTTTTATAATTTGCTCTGATTTGTATTTTAGAAAGAAAAAGTTTGAACTGATATTTAGGATTTTTCTCTTAAGTATAGGTGAAAATTTTTGAAATTTCTCATTTTTTTTCAGGATTTTCTCTCTTCTTAATCTGCTTGTAGCTTCATCTATTAGTTCTGGTTTTTCAAAAATTCCAAGAGACCTTTTGTAAAGTTTTTTCAGTAAATTTGCATTAAAATTTGAATACATGCCTTTTCCAACACCATTTACATCGGTATAAGTAAGGATGTATAGCATTTTAAGAGTATCTATACTTTTTATTTTAGAAACAAAAGAGAGAACAACTTTCTCGTTATATATATCTTCCCTGCTAGCAGTATTATTCATAAGTGTATGAAATTTGATGAGATTTGTACCATCAAGTATAGCCTGTTTTGAAAATTCTAGTTTTTGTGCGTAAACTCTAAATATCTTAGCTCCCAAATCACAATGATTTCCTCGTCTCCCTTTGCCAATATCATGAAAAAATATAACAAGTCTTATCAAAGCTTTGTATTGAAATGATAGATTTTCAAACAAAGAGAGTATAAAAGTATCTTCAATATTTTCAAGATGCCAGATACATCTAATGGTATGTTTATCGACTGGGTATTGGTGATAGCCATCAAATTGAGCCAAAAATTTTACACTTTTAAAGGGTTTGGCAAGTTGTTGTAAAAGGGAAGCTTTGTCTAGGGTTCTAAATATCTCATATATGCATTTTTTATGTAGAAGTTTTTTAAATAGTTTGTAGGTTTTAATGCTGTTATGAGTATTAAAAGTGCAGTATCTTATAAAGTTTACATAACTTATATCAAACTTTATATCGTCTTTATATAGTTTGTCTATTTGCATTAACACTTCGTCTAAACTAACACTTCTTGTTTTGAAAGTTGAATACAATATGTTTTTGCACAAAAATATTTGTGGCTCTATCCTAGAGTGCTTTAGTGTAGCAAAATTATTTTTATTTGCCAAAATAGGAGCCGTGACTTTTTTAATAAAAATTCTACTTGTGATATTTAAAGTGTTCATGGCTTGCAGAGTTTTATGTGAAAGTTGCATTTGGGCACTTTTTAAAACCTTATCCTTAAAACCCAGTTTTTTTGCAACATCAGGAACAAATTCTAAATTTAAAACATCTTGTTTCTTTTTTGCACTCAAGTGTGTGGCTGAGCGAATTCTATATAGAAATTCTAAGGCACTTCTAAACTCTTTGTACTCTCTGTCTTGTAGAATAAAGTCAGATAAATCTTTTAACTTTTCTATACCAAATATGATTTTACAAAGCCAAAATAGTGTATTTGCATCTCTAAGACCACCTTCGCTCTCTTTGATATTTGGTTCCATTTTTATAGAATTTTTAGCAATTCTGTTTTTATAAATATCAAGAAGTGCTACGACAGTCTCTTTTTTGTGATAATTTCTGATTTTTTCTATTTCGCTTTGAGCCTCTATCCACAGAAGTTTTGAACCACATAAAAATCTAGACTCAAGCATAGCTGTTTTAATACTCAAATCCTCATTACTTGCGTCAAAAAGTTCATTTACTTTGTGAGTTCTGTGACCCAATTTCATCCCAGCATCCCAAGCTAACATGAGGATATCTTCGATAATAGGTTCGATATTGTAACCCTTTATATCTTTGTAGACTATCATCAAATCTATATCAGAGTAGACACAAAGCTCTTCTCTACCATAGCTTCCCATACCAACCAAAGTGATAGGTATAGCGTTTTTAAATGGCATATAGTTGCCAAAATATTTCCGTAGAGCATATCTGTATATGGTTTGCACAAAGTTGTCTATAGTTTTTGTGTGTTTTACTAAAAAATCTTTACCCTGATTTTGCACAAAGATTTCATCAAGTGAGTTTAGATAGTCACCAATATACTCTTTGATAACTTTTGATATCTGAAAATCATCAGCTTTTATATGTATAAGCTCTTCTATTTTTTGTTCTAATTTCATAACACATATAATACAGTAAAAAAAAGAGTTTGTGAAGTTATTTTTGCCTAAATTATACACTCTTTCCTAAAAAAATAAGAGACAAAATGGTATTTGACAAATAATATGCTATTATATCAATTATGAAATATTTATTTTTGACTATAGTTGCCTTTTTATTTGTAAATTGTGCCCAAAAAGAGCCACAAGTCATAGAGTATAAACAAGATACGGCACCCTTTACAAAAGAGGTAAAACCTCTATATGTAGAGGTTGAAAAGTTTAATTCTCACTACTATAAACCGTGGAATATCAAAACTTTAAGGATCACAAAAAAGAGTGCCTCTTGGGCAAATAGATTCTTTTTTAAAGATAAAAAATTTTATGCTGAAAACACCTTGCCTTGGAGCTTAGAAAAGATATATCCTATCATAAAATCCACAAATTTTGAAGATTATAATACTTCAAATTTATATGCTATCACATCCAAGAATGAGCAGATAAGAAACTTGCCCACAAATAAACCGTTTTTTAGAAATTTTAAAAAAGCAGGAGAAGGCTACCCTTTTGACTATCTACAAAACTCTCGTATCCACATTAATACACCTCTATTGGTTTCACACTACTCAAAAGACGGTTCTTGGGTATTTGTAAAAAATCCATTCTCCTTTGGTTGGATACCCACAAACAGTATAGCCCTCTTGGATAAAAATCAAACAGATGAGTATAAAAAAAATCCTAAAATCATGATAACACAAGATAATGCACCCATATATGCCAAACGCCAAAAGTTTTTCACTTATGCACAACTTGGGGCACTGTTTCCTTTAGTTCGAGAAGATAGTCAATTTTACTACTCTTATGCTTTTATAAATAGTTTTACAAAAAAGAGCCAAAAGATAGAGCTTTTTATACCAAAAAATCTTGCACAAAAATTTCCTTTGACTTTTAACTCTAGAAATATACAACTTGCAACAGATAAGCTTTTAGGGCAAAGATATGGTTGGGGAGGCTATCTTGCAGATAGAGACTGCTCGGCTATGACAAAAGATTTTTTTGTACTTTTTGGAGTATGGCTACCACGAAATTCAGCCGCCCAAAAAAAAGCAGGAGAGTATATATCTCTAAAAGGAAAAAGTGATAAAGAGAAAGAGCAGATAATCTCACAATTTGCCATACCATTTAGAACCCTCATATACCTAAAAGGTCATATAATGCTCTACATAGGAGAGAGCCAACACAAAGCCATGGTCCTACACAATCTATGGGGCATAAGAACAAAAACGAACGGTAAAATAGGAAGATATATCATAGGAAAAGCCATCATATCAGACCTATACTTAGGAAAAAATCTACAAGCTGCACAAAAAAACTCTATGCTAATAAAGAGAGTTCAAGGTATTGTAGTCATAAAATAGATAAATCTAAACTTGACAACTTGTCATATAAATAGTATTTTTTAAAAATGTCTTAATCTGCTTTATCGAGAGCTTGCATAGTTGGAATTAAACTTTAACCTCCTCTTTTTGATTGTATTTTGCTTTGAATTATACTCTTTAAGCTGAAATATTTTATAATTGGACAAATTTTTTAAGGACACAAGATGAATAAAAAACCATATTTACAGTCATTTCCAAATAAGGAGGGGTATTTTGGGAAGTTTGGTGGGGCATTTTTACCGCCTGAATTAGTGGAACAGTTTAAGGAGATAGAAAAAGCCTATCTTACTATCGGAAACTCTCACAACTTTATATTGGAGTTAAGAGATATAAGGAAGCACTACCAAGGGCGACCAACTCCTGTTTATTATGCAAAGCGACTTAGTGAGTATGTTGGTGGTGGACGAATTTATCTCAAGAGAGAGGATTTGAACCACACGGGAGCTCATAAACTAAACCACTGTATGGGTGAAGCACTTTTGGCGAAATATCTTGGTAAAAAGAAGCTTATAGCTGAGACGGGAGCGGGTCAGCACGGTGTGGCTTTAGCGACTGCTGCTGCGTATTTTGGACTAGAGTGTGAGATACACATGGGTGAAGTGGATATAGTAAAAGAGCATCCAAATGTCATAAGAATGAAGATGCTAGGAGCCAAAGTTGTACCAGTTAGTTTTGGTGGAAGAACTCTCAAAGAGGCGGTTGATTCTGCATTTGAAGCATACATGAAAGAGAGCGATACTGCTTTTTATGCCATAGGCTCAGTCGTAGGTCCTCATCCGTTTCCAAAGATGGTAAGAGATTTCCAAAGCGTCGTAGGTATAGAGGCGAAAGAGCAGTTTTTTGAGATGACGGGAAATCAACCTGACAATTTAGTAGCTTGTGTCGGTGGTGGAAGCAATGCTATGGGATTATTTTGTGCTTTTATAGAAGAGCCTTGTGAGATATATGCAGTTGAGCCTTTGGGAAAAGGGACTAAACTAGGTGAACACGCTGCTAGTTTAACTTATGGAAAAGAGGGAGTTTTGCACGGATTTAATTCTATCATGCTACAAAATGAAGATGGCACTCCTGCACCTGTCCACTCAGTAGCTAGTGGATTAGATTATCCGTCAGTTGGGCCAGAACAGGCATACTTAAACAAAGAGAGAAATAGAACTCATGCTGTGGCGATTAGTGATGATGAAACTATACGGGCGTTTTATGATTTATGCAAATATGAAGGTATCATACCAGCTCTTGAGAGTGCTCATGCTGTGGCATTTGCAATGAAATTAGCAAAAGAAAAACCGTATGAATCAATCTTGGTAAATCTAAGCGGAAGAGGCGATAAAGATATAGATTTTGTGGAAGAAAACTATCCGTCAGAGAATTATCTGTAAATTTTTAGCAGTATATAATCTTTGATAGGATAGAATGCTTCTTTAAAATTTATTCTTGAAAGTAATAAATGGATATATTGGAAAAACTACAAAGTGGTAAAAGGCTAGACCGCAAAGACGGTGAAGCACTTTGGAAACTTGATTTTTTTACTCTAGGCAAATATGCAAATGAAAAACGAAAGGCTTTGCACGAAGACAGAGCCTTTTTCAATATAAACAGACACATCAATCCTACAAATATCTGTAAAGATATATGCAAATTTTGTGCCTTTTCGGCAAACAGAAAAAATCCAAATCCATACACTATGACTCACGAAGAGATTTTGAATACTCTTGATAAATCCATCAAACACCACATCACGGAAGTCCATATCGTTTCAGCTCACAACAAAGATGCGGGACTTGAGTGGTATATGGGGATATTTAGGAAAATCAAAGAGAGATTTCCAGCTCTACATATAAAGGCTTTGACGGCTGCAGAGATAGGCTTTTTGTCTTCCACTTATGATATCTCTTATGAGCAGGTGATAGATTTGATGATAAAAAGTGGTGTGGACTCTATGCCAGGAGGTGGTGCCGAAATCTTTGATGAAAAGGTAAGAGAGTATATCTGCAAAGGAAAACTTAGCTCCAAACAGTGGATGGAGATACACGATATTTGGCACAAAAAAGGTAAAAAATCAAATGCTACGATGCTTTTTGGACATGTCGAGAGACGAGAGCATAGGATTGATCACATGCTAAGATTAAGAGAGCAGCAAGACAAGAGTGGAGGTTTTAATGCCTTTATACCACTTGTGTATCAAAGAGGTAACAACTATCTAAAAGTAGAAGATTTTTTAAGCTCAGTTGAGATATTGAAAACTTATGCGATAAGCAGACTAATGCTAGATAATATTCCTCATATAAAGGCGTATTGGGCAACTTCAACTATAAATTTGGCTTTGGTAGCACTTGAATTTGGTGCTGATGATTTAGATGGTACGATAGAAAAAGAGTCTGTTCAATCAGCAGCGGGCGCAAAGAGTGGTAGTGGATTAGAGTTGCAAACATTTTTAGATTTGATACAAACGAGTGGTTTTGTGCCAGTTCAAAGAGATAGTTTGTATAATGAGATAAAAAAATATAAATAACTTACTTTAAAAGGAGAAGAATTGGGTTTTTTTAAACTTGAAGAACACGGGACAAGTGTAAAGACAGAGTTTACAGCAGGTTTTACAACATTTTTAACGATGATGT
>CAZRAK010000048.1:0-10281 GCA_964598135.1 uncultured Campylobacterales bacterium | reverse complement strand
TATCAAAGAATTACTTTGTATTCTGAGTATGAAATAGTGTAGCCAGATCAATACTGCGATTTTCCGAGCTTTTATCTTCTAAAGTTACTTAGATAATAAACCAAATTTTTACTGAGTTATATCGCCTTGTCGCTTAAGTCGGGCGCAAGACCGTGAGTAATTGACAAAATGAATAAAATTGAATATAATAGGTAGTATAAATATTCAAAAGGATAAATAGTGAAAACAGTTACTATGAGAGTTGATGATTCAATCTATGAAATGATTAAACTAGCGGCCAAAGGTCAAAAAAGAAACCTTTCAAACTTTATTGAGTTTGCTACAATGCAATATTTAACATCATCGCAATTTGTTGATAATGATGAGATGGCTAAGATAACAAATGATAAAGAGTTAGTGCAAAACCTAATGAATGGTTTAAATGACTTTAAAAATGGTGATTACGCCATTGTCTAAGTATCAGATTGCTGAAACAAAATCATTTGAAAAAATTAAAAAGAAGATCGACAAAAAGATATATTCCAAAATAGAAAACTTTGTTTACCCTCAACTAAAAGAAAATCCATTTTATGGTTCAAATATTAAAAAGCTAAAAGATAACCTAGAGGGTTATTACAGATACAGAATTGGGAATTATAGACTTTTTTATCTTATTGCAGATGAAAAGCTAATCATCGTTATAGTTGACTTTAGACATCGTTAGCAAGCTTATGATTAACACGCCATTGACCCTGACCCCTTTTTATTAATCCTTCCTACATCTTATATATCTGTTTACTTCTTTTGTGTTGTTGATGATATAAAAGTCGATAAAGGCTTTTTTAAGTCCTGTCGAATCACCCTCACTTCCATAGATAAAAGCCTTTAGAGATATATAAAAAGAGTTATAATTTATCTGCACATATTCGGGAATCATATAGTAACCATAGGCGTCGCCGTCCCATTTTGCCCATAAATTATCCATATCATCATTTAAGTTATTTGCTATCTCTTCTGCTGGGTCTTGATATAGTGTGTCATGTGCTAAATCTAATTCATCTATGCGGTTATCACTATTTACATGTAGCTTCCAAACTCCATTTTTAATAGGATAATAGTTATCTCCTTTTTTGATATATGCACCTTTTTTAAGGTAATAAATTTCACCTTTCATATCAATCTTTTTAAATATTTTGAAATTTTTTATATCTTTGTTAAAATATTTTTTAAAGTCATTTTTGACAATATCTCCAAAATTATCTGAAGCAGTTGAGTAATTTTCGTTACTATATTGATCAGCACAAACTGAGCCAAAAAGTGAAAATGTCACCAAAAAAAGGATATATAAAATTTTCATTTCTCCCCTTTGAAAAGAGTGTTGATTTGTCTTGTAAATTGCAATGGATTTATAGCATACGAGTACAATCGTATCCCAAAGTGAAGATGAGGACCATTTACTCTTCCGCTCTCTCCACTCAACCCTATCAACTCTTTTTGTTTTACTTTTTGATCCTTATGAACTAAAATTTTACTCAAATGAAAATAACAACTATAAAGACCAAACCCATGGTCAATCACAACTGAACCACCTGAGTAGTATCTTTTATTTGCGATAACCACCACACCATCATTTGCCGCAACAATCGGAGTTCCGATTTTTGCCCTAAAGTCAGTACCACTATGGAAGCTTTTTAGTGTATGATTGAACATCCTTGCATTACCATAATTGCTTGTTATTTTGGAGTTTAAAGGTAGAATAAAAGGCTTATCCCAATATCTTTTGGTGCTAAAAGTTGCATATATTTTCTTTGCATTTTTATACTCCTTATAAATCCTATTGAGTGCTTTTTTATCAGGTTTTATCTTTGATTTAGCTACTTTTATACTCTCTTTTTTATATCTACCCTTCTCAACTCGCAACAACACCTTTTTACCGTCAATCAAAAGAGTGTGACTTCCTAGTTTTTCTTTATATCTTATAGGTAGCAGTACATAAAAACGACTTTTTTCTTGTGGGTTTTGTAGAATTTGAATCTTTTTGCCATCAAAATATACTGTGCTATTTTTATCAAAGTTTAAAATTTTAACTTCACCATTTTTGACTTCAAAAGAGTATAAGAGTATCGGCAAGAAAAATAGAGCTAAAAGTTTTCTCAAACCCTACTCTTCTTTATGATTTCATATGCTTCATTTATCTCTTGAAGTTTTACAGTAGCTTTATCTATGATAGATTGCTCAGCACCTTTACCCATCAATAAATCAGGATGATTTGCTCTAACTAGTTTTTTATATTTTGTTTTGATGACACCTATGTCATCGCTCTTACTCGCACATAAAACTTTGTAAGCATTCTCTAGTGTATTTACCTGTTGATTGTATCTATTTGCATAAAAATTCTTAAATTTAGTAATTAAGTTTTCAAAATCAAATTTTTTGATTTCCAATGCATTTGCTATATCTTCACATATCATCTGCTCTTCATTTGTGAACTCATTATCTATAAATGCAAGATTTAAAAGATATTCAACAGTAGCCAATCTCTTAGCATAATCCCTACTTGTAAGTTTCATATATTTTTTGGCTATGATGATTGTATCTTCAAAGCTGTTTAACTCTTTTTTATATATGCTCTTTAGCTTCTCTCTAACCTCTGCACTATTTTGGAAAACTGATGAGAGTTGGGTTAGTGTATTGCTAAGAAGTTCAGCTTCTAGCTCACTAACATGCCCATCAGCCTTTGCTACCTTTGCCATCAAAGATATCAACAATCCAGCCTCATGGTCTTCTAAATTTCCATTAAATTTCTGTCTTACATCCACATGTATATCGTAGCCATCACTTTTATAGTTTTTAGTAAGCATATAAAATATAACCACAACTACAACAAAAAGTATAAAATTCACCTATTTTTCTCCTATAATACAAAATCCATGTAGTATTGCATTTGTTCTTTTTTTAGTATTCTTATAAAATTCGTACTTCCCTCTGTACCTGTCGGAAAACCTGCTGTCACCAAATATGTACCCTCTTGACTGATTATTTTTTGAGAAATTACTTCTTTTAGTATATTTGCAAGCATTATATTTAAGTTTTGTACCTCAACGCACATCAAAGGTCTAAGTCCCCAAACAAGAGTCAAAGACCTTGCTATTTTTTCATCATGAGTTATCGCTAAAATTTCATTTTTTATCCTATATCTTGCTAATTTTTTTGCTGATTTACCTGAACTTGTTAAGGATATAATCCCATCTACATCAAGTTGTTCAGCAAGTTTTGCAGTTGATGAAGATATGATATCTGTCTCATCCAAAAATTTATATCTATCAAATTTATTATATGGATAAACCTCTTCTGTCTCTTTTATAGTATTTGACATAACTTGCACAACATTTACTGGATTTTTGCCGACTGCGCTCTCTTCGCTTAGCATTACTGCATCAGTTCCATCTAAAACTGCATTTGCAACATCGCTTATCTCAGCCCTTGTTGCCATCTCATTTTGCGCCATTGATAAAAGCATTTGTGTAGCTGTAATTACAGGCTTAGAAGCAGCATTTGCTTTTGTGATTATTCTTTTTTGAATACTTGGCACTTTAAAATATGGAACTTCAATACCTAAATCACCACGAGCTACCATAACCCCATCGCTAACTTCAAGGATTTCATCAATATTTTCAACTGCATCAAATTTTTCTATTTTTGCTATTATTTGTGAGTTTGAGCCAAAATCTTTAAGTAACTCTCTCACATGCAAAATATCTTTTGCACTTTGCACAAATGATACTGCAACAAAATCAACACCATTCTTCGCTCCCCATTTTAAGTCTTTTTCATCTTTTGGCGTTATAATATCTATATTTATCACAGTATTTGGAAAATTTACGCCTTTATTTGAAGATAATTTGCCATCATTTTCAACTTCTGTAATGATATTTTCACCAATTTCTATAACTTTTGCTTTTATATTTCCATCATAAAGGTAGATATACTCACCAATTTCTAACATATCTAATATATCAGGCTGATTTATACTTAGCTCATATCTATTTTCATCTGTTTGTTTACCAACAACTTTTTGCCTCAAAAATGTTATCTGATCTTTTGGTTTTAGGTTAAAATCATACTCTAGCATTCCCACCCTTATCTTCGGACCACAGATATCCTGCAAAACTCCCACTCTTTTGTTTATATTTTTTTCTGCAATTCTTATGTTTTTTAGGATTTTTGTATGGTATTGATGAGTTCCATGACTAAAATTTAGTCTAAAAACATTTACGCCAGCTCTTATCAAACCTTCTAAAATCTCTATGCTATCACTTGCAGGCCCGACTGTTGCTAAAATTTTTGTTTTCTTATCCATTTTGCTTGACTCCTTTTAAAAATGAATTATAGCATTAAGAAGTAACAAATTGGTAATTATTTTAATGATAGGCTAGATATTTACTAGCCTATTCTTAGATTTTTACTCTTTTATAGTGTCAATATCATAAAGTATATCATCCCAAGGGTGTCTATACATAGGCATATTTAATCTTTTTTCATCTAAAATATGCCCGATGAAACCTATACATCTTCCAAGGATAAAAAAAGCATTTAATGCTCCTGCATCTATAAAAGTAGATATTTCATCATCATCATATTTAAGCTCTTTCCACATATCAACCATCAAAACACCAATAGTTCCATCAACATTTAAAATCAGGTTGTCTTTTTTGCTAGTAGTTAGTTTTTCTATCTCCAAAGCATAGTTCAAAATAGGGCTAGAGGGAAAATACTCATTTACATATTTTTTAAGACCTGTAATTCTTAAATCTGGATTTCTGACCGATTTTATTCTATGTCCAATGCCAGGAATTGGAATTCCTTGTTTTTTCATATATACTAAAAACTCTTTTGGAGAAAGATTATTGTCATATCCATATTTAAAGTATTTTGCAGCTCCATCAATCGCTCCACCAAATCTTGGACCTATAGTTAAAAGTCCAGAAATTAGTGAACTAACAACATCTTTTCCAGCTCTTGCAGTTACTTTTGCATTGAGTGCGCCGCTAACTGCAGGACCATGGTCTGCTACAGTTTTAAGTACCGTTTCTATAAACTCAACTGCCCATTTTGGATATCTTCTTTTGAACCAAAGAAGGCTCATGACATCACCTAGTGAATAACCAGTATCTGGGGTAGCAACTTTTGATATCGGTATTCCACAATATGTAGCCTCTTCACCTCTGTCATCACTAATAGTACAGATAAAATTCTTTGCTTTTCTAGTTTTGGAAATTTCTCTTATCATAGGTTCTTCTATCTTTTGTATAGTACCTTTATCAAGCAAATCTTCATAAACTCTTCGGATGGTGTCAGGTATATCATTAAATGATTTTGGCACATGAAAACCAGCTTCTCTCATCGCCTTATTTTTAGCTTCGGCCGTTTCTCTATCTGCATTTGCACTAGCCCCCGCATGTCCAAACTGCACACCACTTTCAAAGTGTTTGGCTATAGTTCCTATACACCAAGAGATGACGGGCTTTGTAATTTTTCCACTTTTTACTGCTTCGATAACCTTATACTCTTCAACTCCGCCAACTTCACCCAATAAAATCATATATTTAACATCTGGGTTACTCTGCATTCTTAGAAGATTGTCTATAAAAACTGAACCAACAAATCTATCTCCACCAATAGCAACACCTTCTGCAATTCCATCTGCATTTAAAGAGATTATATTTGACATTTCGTTAAATAATCCACCACTTCTAGTAACAAGTCCACAGCTTCCACATCTATTTAGTCTGGAGCTTATAATATTTTCGATAGTTCCACCAATATTTGCTATCTTAAATGCTCCTGGAGCGATACCACCTACGGTAGCGGGTCCTATAATAGTTACACCTTTATCCCTAGCGGCTTGATTCATAGTTCTTGCTCGCCTCTCAGGAATACCCTCAGCTGTCACCATTATAGTTTTAAATTGTCCCTTTAACTCTATAGCTTCCATAACAACATCATATGCAGTCCTAAATGAACCAAAATTTAAAAGTACATTTGCCTTTGGATGTTCAATCGCTGCTTCAGGCGTACTCTTATAAAGAGGTATCATTATCTCATCATTACCATAAAAGAATTTTTCAAATTTTGCATTATTTGTTGGTGCAACAATAGCTGCGATAGATGGCGTTTCTCTACTTATGATATAATCATAATCTAACATTCTTTGAATCGCACTTTTATTGTTGTTCCAAAATATTGCTTGTGTATCTCTTGTAAATAATTTACTCATAATTATTCTCCATTGTCTAAAGACATTCTTACTATGTCAGTTACATGAGTTTTGGGTCCGTAAACTTCCATATAAAGACCTAACCTATCAGCTGCTGCTTTGATATCCTTTAAACCTTTTTCATAGTTAGGTCCACCACGGCGAACATAAATCTTAACGCCAACTTCTTTAAATTTTTGGGCATATTTTTCTAAAGATTGTATAATACCTGTAAAAGTTTTTGCTACATCAGTAAAGTTTGCAATCGCTCCACCAATTATCAAAATCTTGCCCTTGCCTTTTGGGTCTTTAAACCTAGTCATCAAATCAAATATAGTATCTGCATAAAATTTTGTCTCATCAGTAGTTGGTCCACCACTATACTCACCATAGTTTGCAAGATCACTAATGCTTTCACTAAGATCTGCAATAGTATCGGCGTATACAACACTAGCACCTCCACCAGCGACCATAGTCCAAATTCTCCCCATTGGATTTAAAATAGTAAGTTTTAGTGAAGCTCCACTTCTTGCATCTGCTTCACTTATAGCTTTTTCTTCGGCAGATTGATCTTCCATACCAAATGCTGTAGGATATTCAATCTTACCCCATATGTCTTCCATTAAATACCCAGCAGTATCATCAAGTCTTGCTACTAAATCAAGTATAGCCATCTCATTATTTTCAAGCATAACAAGTGGATTAATCTCAAGGTATGCAAAATTCAAATCTCTATAAAATCTAAAAAAATCTATCGCAAATGAGATAAAAGCCTCTTTTTTATCAGTAGGTAAGTCTACAGGTACATTTGCACGAACCAAATGGTCTATATTTGCATCTTGCATATTTATTGGAATCACCACTTCAGTAACTTTTTTTTCCCAACCATCCTCAACTTCCATACCGCCCTCGGTTGACATATAAAGAACATCATCTTCTCCAACTGTTGTAGCAGATATATAATACTCTTGTTCATCTCTATGGGGAGCAAAAGGCTCAACTATAAAGTGAGTAAGTATTCCGTGTTGACCAGAAAGAAGTACAGTTGGGGCAGATATTTTTTCATCTATCCAATTAGCAGCAATTTCCAAAGATACATCGCCAGATTTTTTATCTTTAAACAGAACCAAACCGTTTTTTCCTCTTTTACCAAAAAGCATATCTGGCTTAGCAACAAGAGATTCTTGGTTTAGCCATTCAAAACCATGCTTTTGTGCGATTTCTCTTAATTCATCACCACTACTGACAAGTACTGATTTAAAACTATAATGAAACCCATCAAAATATTTTTTCCAATGTTTTGAAAAAAGTGTTTTTCCATCATATTCACGAATCGCTCTTTGAGCCATAGTAAATCCTTTAATTTTTCTTAATATTTTTAATTACTAAAAATATATAATATTATATCAAATATTTACTTAAAAAAATTATAGTGATTAGAATTTTAGCTTATGTTTACTCTATTTTTTGAAATATCATGAGCAATTTCTCAGTTTTATTACTAAAAAGAGTGATTGGATAAGTGTTTAGCAACTTAAAAAATTTTAACTTTTGAAAAGACTTTTTAGGGTGATAATATTGTAAAATAGTTCCATTAAATTTCTCGTATAACCTCTTTTTTTGTTCAAAAAATACTATATTTGTAGTAAGCAAGTAATCTTCAAAAAAAGATTCAACAGATAAAAATTTATTTTCTTCTTCTCTAACAAGAACTCCATCTGCTAGTTCAAAACCATTTATTGTGTTTATATCTGCTAAAAAATACCCATCTTTTTTTAAAATATTTGCAATTTTTTTAAAAAATTTATCTATTTCATCAGGTTTTATATAGTTTAAAACATCTGCAACAGCTAATGCGCAATCAAATGTAGCACTTTCAAAATCAATCAATTCTCTTGTACTTGCATCAACTCCGAGTTTTGTTGCCCGCTCTATCATGCTAACGCTTCTATCAATCCCGCAAGCTTTAATCTTATTTTTTTCTAAAAGTTTTAGTAGTTTTCCGTTTCCACATCCGATATCTAGAATGCTATCTATTTGTAAGTTTGAGATAACCTCTAAGTATGATGAGTACAGCTTTTCATACTCATCATAAAATCCAATTAAAGGCTCTATTTTTGCATATAAGTCAAGCGCTTTCAATCAACCAAATCTGCATTAAAATGTTTTTCATCAAAAGTTTTTCCTAAATGCTCACAGACAATTTTGATATCTCTCTCAGCATTTCCCAAACAGCTAGTAGCTCCTGGACTTGGGGTCATATTAAATAGTATACCTGTTCCTGGGTTTATGCTCGCTTCCCCAAGAAGAAGTTTTTGATTTTTTTTATCAAGCACTTGAGGCCTAATGCCTCCAAACCCTTTTGCATACTCTATATCATCTAGTTTAAGTGAAGGTACAATTTTTCTTACATCTTTCAGGAAGAACTTTTTATTAAAATATGGAATTTCAAATAAAAAATTTCTAAAAACATAATTTCTTATAGTAGAATCCGATAGCAAATCAAAGAAAATTTTTCCAACATTATGGTCAAATCTAAGAGTTTTGAAAAAATCCATATAAGTGCCCCCAGTATATCTCTCTAGCTTTGGAAGAACAAGTGCGGTGGGTCCAAATCTTGTATATCCATTTGCTAAAATATCAGGGTCGCCATGAAGTGCAGCAAAAGGAAGTTTAGGATTTTGAACCATATAAACTTTCCCTTTTAAAATTTTCTTAGTACTAAGATAAAAGCTTCCCGCCATAGGGAGGCAACTAAAATCCGTACCATGTCCCATCTCATGAGCTAGAAAAAGAGAGTGTGCTCCTGCATTTACAACAACAAAATCAGCAGTATAAGTATGTGTTTTAGTTTGAACGATATGTACATCACCTAACTGTTTTATATGTACAATTTTTGAATTTAAAAATACATCTGTTTGTTTATCTTCAACTTTTATCGCATTTTCAACCAAACTTTCAGTCATAGTACCAAAATCTACCGTACTATACTGACCTCCCTCAACTCCAACCCCAACAATATTATCTTTTCTCTGTTTCCCATTTTTATCAAAAATCAAACTCGGTTCAATCTGTGCCAACTTATCTTTTTCAAAAACCTCTAAATATGGAAACAATTCTTTAAAATCTTCATATCTTTTTCTCATATAGGAAACTTCTTCATCACCAACACCGATTGCCATCTTTTGATTGGCAAACATAAACTTGTCTTGATAACCGTACTGCAAACAGTATTTTTCAATCATCTTTGCAGTTCTTTTTACATGTTTTGCCTTATCTACAGTATAGTTTGTTTCGATATCACCACAATGTATAGTTTGAGAATTGCTAGTTCCTTTGGAATTCAATTTTGCCAAACCATTATATTTTTCAAAAAGTGCAATCTTTTTTATATCCGTATATTTAGCTAGTTCATAAAAAAGAGCTGCTCCAGAAATACCGCCGCCAATAACCAACACTTCATAATGATTTCTCATCATATCAATACACCTTACAAGATGAGGTAAAACCCCAATAAATATTTTTGATATTATTACATAATGCTAAAAAACCATAATTAATTTTAAGTATTAATTATATTTTTTAAATAAAAAATTTTATTTTTATGTAACTAATTATCACCTAACAAAGCTATCGCTTCTATCTCTATATTAACATTTAAAGGCAAAGTCTTAACTGCAACTGTTGAGCGAGCTGGTTTATGATCACCAAAAAAATTGCCATATATCTTATTTACTTCTGCAAAATCACTCATATCAGTTAAAAATATTGTGGTTTTAACCACTTTAGATAAAGAGCTTCCTGCCTCTTTTAGTACTTCACTAAGATTTGTCAAAACTTGCGTAGTGTGCTCTTTTATTCCGCCTTCAACTAAAGAGCCTTGCGGTGTTAAGCCTATCTGCCCCGAGGTAAATACCATATCTCCTACTTTTATTGCTTGCGAATATGGACCTATCGCTGATGGCGCATTTTTTGTTGCTATGTAGTTCATTTTACTGTCCCCTTTTTATTGGGCAAAGCCCAAGAAAAATTCCTCGCGACTAAAG
>CAZRAK010000047.1:0-11041 GCA_964598135.1 uncultured Campylobacterales bacterium | reverse complement strand
GAAATAATCAAAACTTGGTTAGCTGATAAGATAATGCAAGTTGAACATCATAAGATAGCTATCTAACAAAAACCTTGGAACTGTAAGTTTTCGCTAGAAAATTTACAGTTCAAGTCAGTCGATAATTTATATATTTCAAGAATTAACTATACTGAGTTAATGTATGGTGCTTACAACTCGGCAAAAATTAATCAAAACCTGAAAATTATTGAACCATTTTTAGATAATTTTAAAATATTAGAATTTACCAAGAGATCAAGTGTAATATTTGCAAAAGAAAAAGCAAGATTAAAAAAAATGGTAATATTATTGCCGATAAGGATTTGATGATAGCAAGTATAGCTATTGAAAATGACTGTACATTAATTAGCAATAATATTAAATACTTTCAAAGAGTACAAAACTTAGAGCTTGAACCAAAGTTATAATAAGTACGAGGAGACCAATAATTTACCCTAGCGGGAAAATTATTGGTTACGACAAACATTATCCAAAAAATTCAGCCTTACAATTAAAAATAAATCTGATATAATTACTTTATGGTGTAAGTGTAAGCCTCCCTTAAAACTAAACCACTCTAAGCGTAAGAATCTTTTTGTTTAAGAGCTTATCCACTTTTTTGCTTTTTTTAGCTCTTCGTATTTAAAATTTTTGATTTTTACATTTACAAAATATTTTCCGATTTTATCTGCTGTGTCTATAACCCATGAATTGGTTACGAAAGCTAGTTTTTTGATGCGTTTGTGGTGTTTTTTTATAAATTTCATGTGAGCACCAAATGCTTCAAATGAGTTCCAACCTGGAAAATCTTTTGTATAAATTATAACGCCGTTTAATTTCCCCTTTTTTTGGATAAATGGATCGATAATCTCTTTTGCTTTTACAAAGTCATCTTTGCTTAATGCTCCAAGAGGCTCAAGGATGGCTATTTTAGACTTTTTATCTAATGATATTTTCATATTTATTTTTGGCATATCTTTTTGTGTGAGCCAATCTTTTGCTTTTTGAATCTCACTATTGCTAAAAGTTTTTACCTTTGCAGGGATAGTAAAAGAGAAAGCTTTTACGCAATTTATAATCCATCCTATATCGCTGAGTACTGCTATTTTTTCCCACGCTGTATAAAACATAAATCCAGCTTTGGCATCATTAACCATCGCAGAAAAATCATAGGAATCAAAATTTTCACTGACCTGATATAAAACTTTAAGTCCGCTTTGTTGTTTTAGCTTTGATTTAAGTGCTGGAATAAGTACTTTTTCATAATCTTCACCACTGACTTCACCGCTGAGCTTGAATCCTATCACATCTTTTGCGATGTCATTTAGTATTTCAATCATTTCTTTATCCTTTCGTTTTATTATGATATATAATAGCACAAATTTTCAGAAATAATATCTACAATTTATAGTATAATTATTTTAGTACACTTTGTGTTAAAGGTGATGGGGTTCATCTGCTAAAATGTTCATTATGAACTAATGACTCCTGCTAAGGAGTTTTTTTATGCAATTTTCTAGTATACTTTTTGGAGAAGAAGAGAGAGTAGATAAACTTGACCACACTCTTTGTTTCTATAGAGATTTAAACCTTGATCAAATTATAGATGCAATTGTTTCGTATAAAAAAGAGTATGATTTAAAAAGATTTTTTTATACTCCACTTCATAATGTAAAGAGTATCAAATATAGACAAGCTGTGATGAAAGATTTGGAAAATAGAGAACTTTTTAAGGCAGTTGAGAAATTCTGTGAAAAAATGGCAGAAGTCGATAAAAAAAGACAAATGATAAAAAATTTAGACTATAAAGAGTATAAAAATGGTTGGTTTTTACAGATGTCTTTAGTATATATTGAGGCGATAGAAACTTTTGCAAATGTATTGCGTCAACAAAAATTTTACTCTAAGGGTTTTATATTATTTAACGATTTCATTCAAACTTATCAACAAAGTGAGGGTTTTAAATCTTTACAAGATGAAGTAAATATACTTAAAGAAAAACTTAATTCAATTAAATATATGATAAATATAAATGGGCTTTCATTTAGAGTACAAAAATATAAAAATGAGGTTGATTATTCGCAAGTTGTGAAGAAGATATTTGAAAAATTTAAAGTTGACAATCTGAAAAACAAGGAGTGTCAATTTGAGAAAAATAGAGGCATAAACCATGTAAATGCCAAGGTTTTAGAATTTGTTAGCAAACTCTATCCCAATGAGTTTGGTAGGCTTGAAAATTTTTGTCAAAAGTATGATGGTTTTATTGATAAAATTTTTCAGACTTTTAGCGAAGAAGTTCAGTTTTATATGGCTTATATAGAGTACATGCTAGATTTTCAGAAGTTAAATTTAACATTTTGCTACCCAGTTATCAGCATTACAGACAAAAATATAAAGGTTGAAAATGGGTTTGACTTAGCTCTTGCATACACTAAAATATTTGATAAAAAAACAGTAGTAACAAATAGCTACTATTTAGAAAAGAATGAACGAATTATCATCATAACAGGGGCAAATCAAGGTGGAAAATCTACATTTGCAAGAGCATTTGGACAGATAAATTATTTAGCAAGTTTGGGTTTACAAGTTCCTGCACATAGGGCAAATCTTTTCTTAACAGACAGTATATTTACCCACTTTGAAAAAGAAGAAGATATAGGAAATCTACGAAGTAAATTGCAAGATGATTTAACAAGAGTTCACCATATTTTTGAAATGGCTACAGCAAAAAGTTTGGTAATTTTAAATGAGATTTTTTCTTCTACTTCTTTAAAAGATGCGATTTTTTTGAGCCAAAAAATTATGGATAGAGTTTCTGATTTAGACCTACTTTGTGTATGGGTTACTTTTATAGATGATTTAAATAAGATGAGTGGAAAAACAGTTAGCATGGTTAGCGAAATAGATGTAAAAAATATTGATAACCGTACTTACAAAATAGTAAGAAAACAAGCTGATGGCTTGGCTTATGCCAAAACAATTGCAAAGAAATATCAGCTTAGATATGAACAAATTTTAACTAGGATTGATGGAGTATGAAAGTATATTTAATGTATCGCAAGAGAGATTTTGATTTAGAGAGAAAATTACCGAAGAATTTAGAAATTCTTATGCATGATTTGGAGATAAAAACCTTATTAAATGCTATGTCAAAAGAGGATGATTTTTTGTATGAGGTGTCAAAACAGGCGATATTTTCTAATTTAAAATCAACCGAAGAGATTGCATATCGTCAAGATATTTTAAAAGATAGCCTAGGGAATCAAGATGTTATAAAAAGCTTATATGAGCTCACTACAAAAGCACTTGAAAAAAAACAAGAGAGATGGTTAGGCGTTTTTGGAAGATATCCGAGTTCTCTACTTAGCAGTAGTGTCTCTTTGCTTAAAATGTACTTTGAATTGTTAAAAGATATGAGGAAAATAGTAGATGAAAATAGTCAAAAATTTAATTCTACTGGATTTAAGAGATTTTTTTCTATGGTTCAAAAAGAGTTGAGCGACGAATATCTTGATATTGCAAATGAACACTTAAAAGAGTTAAAATTTAAAGACGGAATACTTATAAGTGCAAAGCTAGGCGAGTCAAATGAGGGAGAGAATTATATACTAAGAAGAGATAAATCTGCTGGAAAAAGTTGGATAAAGAGGCTGCTATCTAAAAAACAAAAAAAGTATACACACTCTTTGCATCCAAGAGATGATGCAGGAGCAAAGGTTCTTAGAAATTTGCGAGATGAAGGCTTAAATTTGATAGCACAAACTTTGAGTAGTTCTGCAAGCAGTGTTGATAATTTTTTTAAATCTTTACGAAAAGAGTTGGCTTTTTATATAGGATGTCTGAATTTGGATATTAAATTAAAAGAGCTTGGTGCCCAAACCTCTTTTCCAAATCTTTTTGCTAGTGATAATAAAATTTTCTTTTCAAAAGACTTGTATGATATCTCTTTGGTATTAACCATGGATAAAAAAGTTGTAGGCAATGATATTAATGCCAATCAAAAAGAATTGATTTTTGTGACAGGGGCAAATCAAGGCGGAAAATCTACTTTTTTAAGGAGTATTGGATTAGCACAAATGATGGTACAAAGTGGTATGTTTGTACCCGCAACCATGCTCAACATTAGCCTTGTTAGTGGGATTTTCACACATTTTAAAAAAGAAGAAGATAAAAGCATGAAGAGCGGGAAATTTGATGAAGAACTTTCAAGGATGAGCGACATTATAGATGAGATTTTTCCATATGCATTAGTTTTGTTTAATGAATCTTTTGCATCGACAAATGAAATTGAGGGCTCAGAAATAGCACAACAGATTACAAAAGCACTACTAGAGAAAAAAATAAGAGTAATTTTTGTTACTCATATGTATAAATTAGCAAATAGTTTTTATAAAAAAGATATGAAAAATATCCAATTTTTAAGAGCAAATAGAGAAGAAGACGGGAGCAGAGATTTTAAAATGAAAGAAGCAAAACCTCTGCACACGAGTTTTGCAAAAGATATATACAATTCAATTTTTTAATACAAAAAAGGTGGTTAAAATGATGTACGATAAATTAGGTTTTATTCAAAATTTGTTCTCAAAAAGAAAGATTTTAGTATTTATATTTTTATCTCTGTTTTCTTTAGCTAATTTGCCTGCAAAAGAGACTTTAAATATAGCCAATAGTGTTAACAATGCAAAGATTACCTCTAAGTTTTATGAGAGTTTACTAAAACGAGATAATGAAGCATTTTTAACTCTATTTTTAACACAAATGCCAAAAGGCGGAGATTTGCATCATCACTATAGCGGTTCTATCTATGCCGAGACATATTTGGACTGGGTATCTAAAAAGGGTTGGTATATCGATAAATGCACACTGCATATTGTTAAAATTAAAAGAAGAGGAAAATGTGAACTTTTAACACCTACTCAAATTCTTCATGATAAGTCTACTTATAGAAAACTTCTTTCGGCTTGGTCTGATAAGGATTTTGGAAACCACTATCATGAAGAGCTAGCACCTGATGCTAATTTTTTTGATACTTTTTCATATTTTGGCGCAATTGCTCACAAATATACCGCTTTGGGGTTAAAAATTCTAAAAAATAGAGCACTAAAAGAGAATTTAAGCTATATAGAAACTATGATAGGCAGAGTTCATGTTAACCCTAAAGAGTATTTTAATAAAACTCAAAGTACAAAGTATAACCATTTGCTCAAAGAGGCGAAAACTCAAAAAGATGTTGATAAAATCTTAGAAAAAATCACAAATACTTACTTGAAAAATAAAAAATTTAAAGCAACAATTTTTGATTATATTTCAAAACTTAACAATTATCACAGAGGCATAGATGATAAGCACTTTCTGATGAGATTTCAGACAAGTGCTGTTCGTGTTTTGGAGCCTTTGAGCGTTTTTAGTGATTTGTTAGGTGGATATATAGCTGCTAGAAACTCCGCTTTGATTGTGGGAGTAAATATCCTCGCTCCTGAAAATAATCCTGTTGCATTGGCTGATTATACCTTGCATATGCGTATGTATAATTTTCTCCTAAGAAAGTATCCAAAAGTGCACAGAGCACTACACGCGGGTGAGTTGACTTTAGCAATGGTAAGACCAAAAAATCTTACATTTCATATAAAACAGGCTGTAGAGATAGCACAAGCACAACGAATAGGGCATGGTGTTGATTTGCCTTATGAGAACCACCCCATCGCTTTGCTTGATGAGATGAAGAAAAAAGTGGCAGTTGAGATAAATTTTTCAAGCAATCAATTTATTTTGGGAGTTAAAGGGAGAAAACATCCATATCTTATCTATCGTGATTATGGTGTGCCAATTGTGATTTGTACAGATGACTCAGGAGTTTCAAGAGACAATTTGACGCATGAGTATTTTATACTTGTCACACGATATCATCCTACTTATAAAAAAATAAAAATGTATGTTTATAATAGTATAAAATACTCATTTCTAAATGAGACTCAAAAAAAGATTTTAAAAAAAGATTTAGATACAAGATTTCAAATTTTTGAGAAAAAGATGGCAATGCTATATGTGAAAATAAATATGTAATGTTTTGGTTTGGTGAAAGATATATGACTCTATTTTTTAAGCACTATTTTTGTAAAATCAAATAAAAAATAAAAAGAGAATTATGGAATTTACACACTTGCATTTACATACAGAATATTCACTACTTGATGGTGCAAATCAGATAGGAAAGCTTGCAGATGAACTTAAAGCTCAAGGTGTAAAATCTGTGGCTATTACTGACCATGGCAATATGTTTGGAGCTATTGATTTTTATAAAACTATGCGAAGTGTGGGAATAAAACCCATAATTGGTATGGAGGCTTATATCCACAATCAAGACGATATCGGCGATAAGAGTACCAAACAAAGATTTCATCTGTGTCTTTTGGCAAAAAATGAGATAGGATATAAAAATCTAATGTACCTATCATCTCAAAGCTTTATACACGGCTTTTATTATTATCCTAGAATCAATAAAAAAATACTAAGAGAGCATAGTGAAGGACTTATCTGTTCATCTGCTTGTTTGCAAGGTGAAGTGAATTGGCACCTAAACATAAATAACCCTAAAAATGTTCAATTTGGTGCAAAAGGATATGAAAGAGCCAAAGAGGTAGCACTCGAGTACAAGGAGATATTTGGGGAAGATTTTTATCTTGAACTTATGAGGCATGGAATTACTGATCAGCTTTTTATAGATAGCAGTACTCTTAAAATATCCAAAGAAACTGGTATCAAGATTATAGCTACAAATGATACGCACTATTTAAAACCAGATAATGCAGAAGCTCATGAAGCCTTTATGTGTATAGCTATGAATAAAGAGTTTGATGACCCAAATCGTCTTCGTCACTCCGTGCATGAGTTTTACTTAAAATCACCACAAGAGATAAGCGAGTTGTATGCTGATATCCCTGAAGCCATAATAAATACGCAAGAAATTGTAGAAAAATGTAATCTTGAGATAAAATTAGGAAATCCGACTCCTCCAAAGTTTAAATTTACAAAAGAGTATGCAAAAGCAGAGGGTTTGGAATATGACAATGATGATGAGTATTTTAGATATCAATGTGAAGTGGGACTAAAGGAGAGGTTAAAGCTAGTAGATGAGAGCTTGCATGAAGAGTACAAAAAAAGACTCAAAAGAGAGATGGATGTTATATGTAGTATGAAATTTCCAGGCTATATGCTTATAGTTTGGGACTTTATACGAGAGGCAAAAGAGAAAAAGATACCAGTAGGTCCAGGTCGAGGTTCGGCTGCAGGAAGTTTGGTGGCATACTCTTTGAAGATTACAGATATAGACCCCATGAAGTATGATCTACTCTTTGAGAGATTTTTGAATCCTGAAAGAGTTAGCATGCCAGATATTGATATCGATTTTTGTCAAAGCAGAAGAGGGGAGATTATCGATTATGTTGTGCAAAAGTATGGTAGATACAATGTCGCCCAAGTTATCACTTTTGGTAAACTCTTGGCAAAAGGAGTTATACGAGATGTTGCTAGAGTTTTGGGTGTAGAGTATGCAAAAGCTGATAAGATGGCAAAACTCATACCAGATGAGCTTGGAATCACACTAAATGGTAAAATTAAAAATGGCAAAAAGATAGATGGTGCTTTTCAAAAAGAGGAAAAACTAAGAAAGTGGATAGATGAAGACTCGCAAATTGCTAGAGTTTGGAAATTTGCTTTAGCATTAGAGGGATTGAATCGAAACTCAGGTATGCACGCGGCTGGAGTTGTTATTAGCGATGAAGAGCTTTGGCATAAAACTCCATTATATAAAGCATCAGGCGATGACCAGCAACTTGTAACTCAATACTCATTAAACTATCTTGAAGATATTGATTTAATAAAATTTGACTTTTTAGGCTTAAAAACATTGACGGTGATAGATAATGCCTTGAAGCTAATTAAACGAAGATATGATAAAGATATAGATTTTAATAGTGAAGATGTAAATGATCCAAATATATATAAACTTATACAAAGTGGGCATACAATCGGGCTTTTTCAGATAGAATCAGGGGGTATGCAGTCGCTAAACGAGAGGTTAAAACCGACTGCTTTTGAAGATTTGGTGGCAGTTTTAGCACTCTATCGCCCAGGACCTATGGAATCTGGTATGCTCGATGATTTTATCGACAGAAAGCATGGCATAAAAGAGATTGACTACTTTTATGATGAATTTACCAAGCCTTTGGAGCCTATATTAAAACCAACTTATGGCGTAATTGTTTATCAAGAGCAAGTCATGCAGATAGTTCAAGCTATAGGTGGATTTAGCTTGGGAAAATCTGATATAGTTAGAAGAGCCATGGGTAAGAAAAAAATTGACCTCATGAAAAAATATAAAGCTGAGTTTGCAGAGGGAGCAAAAAATCAAGGGTATAACTACAATCATGCGATAGAACTTTTTGAATTAATAGAAAAATTTGCAGGATATGGTTTTAACAAATCACACTCAGCCGCTTATGCTATGGTTACTTTCCAAACGGCGTATCTAAAGTGTTACTATCCACAAGAATTTATGGCAGCACTTTTAACAAGCGAGCAAGACAATACAGATAAAATTGTAAAATATATAGATGAGGTAAAGAGACTTGGTATCAAGCTTTCACCTCCAAGTGTAAGAAAAAGTATGATTGAATTTACTGCTATAAAAGATGATGAGGGAGATGAAACTATACTCTTTGGACTTGGAGCACTAAAAGGGATGGGGAGCTCGGCAATTACAAAAATACTTGAAGCTAGAGAGGATAGTGGTTTTGAAGATTTAGATGATTTTCTCTCTAAGATTGACACTTCAAAAGTAAATAAAAGAGTCATAGAATCACTCATAAAATCAGGGAGTTTTGATGGTTTTTCATATACGAGAAGAGCTTTGCTTGATAATATAGAAAAAATTGTAGATACCGCAAGTGAATGTGCAAGAGCTAAAAAGATGGCTAAAAACTCACTATTTGGTGATGATAAGGAGTTAATAGCTTTACATGTAGGCATAGAAAATGTCACTGAATTTGATATGAAAAGAGTGCTAGAATTTGAAAAAGAGACCATGGGATTTTATGTTTCTGGTCATCCACTTGATGAGTTTAGACAGGAAATTGATGCAATAGATTATACACTCTCAAGTGAGATTGAAAATTTAGGTGATGGGAGCACAACTCTATTTATAGGAAAAGTTGAAGAGATAGTCGAAAGGATAAGCAAAAAAGGCAATAAGTTTGCAATTTTAAATCTTATGGATTTTCATGGAAACATTGAAATAACACTCTTTGCAAAACATTTGGATAAAATCCAAAGCATGAATAAAGAGGAGCCAATTTGCCTAAAAATAATGGTCACAAGAGATGATAGAGGCATAAATAAAAGAGTATTGAAAATTCTTGAGCTCAAAGATGCAAAAAAAGAGAAAACTATTACGAAGAGTATCAAAGTTCCATCTGAGCCAAAAACTCTTATCATAGATTTTAGTGAAAACGATAAGATTTTAGAAGATGTGTACAGACTAGTTCGAGAAAATCCTGGAAATAGACCATTAAAAATTGTGATATCATCAAAATTTCAAGATATAGTGATAGAGACATATCTAAAAGTTTCGGATGAGATAGATAAAAAAATTGATGATATAGAGTTGGTGAAGATAGCTTAGAAACTCGGAGGCGTGATAGCACTTATGTAGGAAGCTTTTTTGTTGCTTTTATTCTCTATCTTGTGTGGAACTTCGGGGTTAAACCTAATACTATCTCCTTCATTCAGAGTATAATTTAGATTTCCTATTTCTATTTCTATCGTTCCGCTTAGAACAAAATCACACTCTTCTCCACCTTTTGTATGAGGTAGAATATCTTTGGTGACTCTGCCAGCTTCTAGCTCAACTAAAACAAACTCTATATCTCCTTGAAGGTTAGGAGTGAGCATTTCGCACTTATAAAGTGGGTCTGGAAAGGATATCTTTCTTCTTTCGTTTTTTCTCACTATATGAAATGCCTCAAAACCTTTTTGAGGTTTTATCTCCTGCTTACTTTCAAAAAGTGAAGCTAAAGTCGTATCTAAAACTTTTGCGATTTTACGAAGAGTTTCTACTGAGCCTTGAGTAGAACCTCGTTCAAGCTGAGAAATCATACCAGCTGTTATGTTTGCTTTTTTTGCCAACTCTTTAGTGCTCATTTTTTTAGTCTCTCTTAACTCTTTGATTTTTACACCAATATTAAAATTCTCATCCATTTATATACCTTTTATTGTTTTTGTGAAATTATACCAAAAAAGGCAAAGTATTTAATTAAATTAAATTACTCTTGTTTTTTATGGTAAATTTAGTTAATATTACTAAATAATTTAATAATATTAAAGGAAGTGCTATGAATATAGGTCTAATTAAAGAGATTAAAGTTCACGAATACAGAGTTGGTCTTACCCCAGATTGTGTTGCTTCATATATAAATGCAGGACATAAAGTGTTTGTACAAAGCTCCGCTGGTGAGGGAGCAGGTTTTAGTGATAAAGAGTATATTAGTAAAGGCGCTATTATCATTGAAGATAAAAAAAAGATATTTGATGAATCAGATATGATTGTCAAAGTAAAAGAACCACTGCCCGAGGAGTATGATTTTTTTAGAGAAGGACAAATTCTTTATACCTATTTACATCTTGCGGCCGATAGAGTTCAAGCTGAGACACTTTTAGCAAAAAAAGTTAAAGCAGTAGCATATGAGACTATCACAGATGACCATGGACATCTTCCATGTTTGACTCCTATGAGCGAGATAGCGGGAAGACTTGCTGCACAAGAGGGGGCGAAATACTTAGAAAAACCTTTTGGAGGTAGAGGTGTTTTGCTAGGTGGAGTTCCAGGAGTAAAAAGAGGAAATGTAGTGATAATTGGTGGTGGAATTGTTGGTATGAATGCGTGTAAGATGGTTGTCGGACTTGGAGCAAATGTAACTGTACTTGATATTTCAGCTCAAAGACTTGCATATTATGATGATATCTTTGGCTCACAAGTTACTACTTT
>CAZRAK010000046.1:1436-12684 GCA_964598135.1 uncultured Campylobacterales bacterium | reverse complement strand
AACAGATGATGTTATAAATGTTTCAGGACATAGACTAGGAACTGCTGAAATCGAAGGAGTAATTGGACATGAAGAGCATGTTGCAGAAGTTGCTGTTGTTGGCAAACCTGATGAGATTAAAGGAGAAGGTGTATTTGCATATGTTGTAACTAAAAAAGACATAGACGAAGATACTTTATTAAAATACATCAATAAACTTATCACAAAAGATATAGGCCCTATTGCAAGAACTGATGGTATTCTTTTGGTTCCAGGACTTCCAAAGACTAGAAGTGGCAAGATAATGAGAAGAATTTTAAGAGCTATTGCAAAAAGTGAAGAGATTACTCAAGATATCTCTACTATCGAAGATCCTTCTATAGTCGGCACAATAGAACAACTTTTTAAAAATCAAAAGTGAAGAAAGGAAAAGAGATGAAAAATAATAAGGTAGTCAACATTAAGATAACATATGATCCTGATCTTGTTGAGGATGAGGTGGCAATAAATAAAAAAATTAAAGAGTTTTTAGAGGAACTAAATTCACTTTCGGCAGTTACTGTTAGAGCAAAAAGATACAAGGTAGAAATAGATTATATGCCTGACGAATATGGTCTAGAATAAAACAGTGATAGACTAAACTAAAAAACCAAAAGAGGCTAAAATAGCTTAGTCTCTTTTGGTCTATTCTCTTTTAATTCCAAGTAGGAACTACCTAGAAAATCCACTTTTTTGTGACTGAGATAGCATATTTTGTAAATCTTGCATACCTCTTTTTCCTGAAAATTTCTTTGCCATTTTTGCTGCATTTTTAAACTGTTTTAAAAATTTGTTTACTTCCATTTGTGAAAGTCCAGCCCCTACAGCAATCCTTCTTTTTCTGCTATTATTTAAAAGCGTTGGCATTTCTCGCTCTTTTTTTGTCATAGAGCCAATCATTGCTTTAATTCTTTTCATTTCAACGGAATTTTCAATATCCATATCTTTGAGTTTTCCAGCCATACCTGACATGCCAGGAATCATACCCATTATTGATTTCATGCTTCCTAATTTTTTCATTTGTTCCATTTGAGCTAAAAAATCATTAAAATTGAATTCACCTCTTCTTATCTTTGAACTAATTTTTTTTGCTTGTTTCTCATCTATGATTGCACTTGTTTTTTCAGCCAAACTCTCCAAATCACCCTCGCCCATCAAGCGATTTACAATACGGTCACTTATAAAAAGTTCTAAATCAGCTATCTTTTCACCTGTTCCTATAAAACGCAATGGAATACCAACTTGAGATGCAATACCAAGAGCCACTCCACCCTTACTATCGCCATCATATTTACTTAAAATTACTCCACTTATACCTATCTTTTCATTAAAAGAGTTTGCACTTCTAACGGCATCTTGACCACTCAATGAATCAGCTACATAAAAAATCTCATTTGGGTTAAGTATTTTTTTTATGCCTTCAAGTTCGCTCATGAGTCCATCATCTATCGCCAATCTACCTGCGGTATCGACTATAAGCACATCATAAAGACCTTTTTTTGCCTCTTTTATAGCATTTTTAGCAATTTTCACAGGATTTTTTTCATTTTCATCTGCAAACAAATCTATACCATTTGTACTACATAGTTGCTTTAGCTGTTCGACTGCAGCGAGTCTTTGCAAATCACAAGCAGCAACTAACACTTTTTTTTGTCTAAGCTTTAAGTAATTTGCTAATTTCACAGTTGTGGTTGTTTTACCACTTCCTTGAAGTCCTGCTATTAAAACAATAGTTGGTGGTTTTGAAGAGTAAACAAATCCTTGATTGCCAGGGGCGGTTAAGATTTTTGTTAAATTTGTCTTTAGTGATTTTAAAAAATTAAGCTGACCGATTCCAACCGCTTTTGTTTCTAACTCTACTGTTTTTAAAAGTTCTTTTACAACTTTATGGTGAACATCTGCTTTTAGTAGAGATTTTTTAAGAGTATCAAGAGCTTTTTTCAGAGCTTTTTCATCATCCGCAAATCGAATTTTATTTACAGCACTCTTAAATGAGTCAGTTAAAACGCTAAACAAATCCACTCCTTAAAATATTATTTTATCTAAATAGAGGAAGCAATACTACACAAATATTGCTTTAAAACTAATAAAGAAATCCGTTAGCAAACTTTCACTATAATACAAATTTAATGCAACAAAAGGATAGTACATCAAAAGTAGTGACTTAACCAAGGGAGATATAAAAGAGCATATCAAAAATATCGCTATACCCTCTTCTATCGGATATTTCTTTCATACTATGTTCAATGTTACAGATACTTTTTTTGCTGGTAAAATCTCAACTCAATCCCTAGCCGCCTTATCCCTCACATTTTCTATATTTTTTATCGTTATTGCAATAGCAGGAGGCATGAGCCAAGGAGTTACTGCTCTTATGGGGAACGCCTTTGGTGAAAAAAATAAAAACTATGCAAAACAAATTATATGGCACTCTTTGATACTATCCATCTCTTTGGCTATTATTTTAACCATTATTGGACTTTTAGCATCTCCATTTCTAATGAAAACTTTAGGTGCAAAGGGTATATATCTAAGTGAAGCACTATCGTATATAAATATTATAATTTTTGGTTCAATCTTTTTCGTTGGAGTTTTTTTCTCAAATGCTATGCTAAATTCGATAGGAAATACAGTTGTTTTTAGAAACTTTTTGATTGGTGGATTTTTTCTAAATATATTACTTGATTTTTGGTTTGTCAAGGGTGGTTTTGGCATATCTCCACTTGGCGTTAAAGGAATAGCACTTGCCACTATTATCATAGAATTTCTAGGCATGACATATCTTTTAGTGAACTTGAAGAAATCATATCTCTTAAAAGATATGCCAAAATTTATATTTGATAAAAAAATTATATTTGCCTTTTTAAAGCAAGGACTTCCGCCGACTATAAATATGCTTTTGATGGCCCTTGGTATGTTTATAATCACATACTACATTTCACCATTTGGCAAACATGCAGTAGCGGCTTATGGAGTATCTGTGAGGATTGAGCAAATATTTTTACTCCCAAGTATCGGCTTAAATGTTGCTGTTCTTTCAATAGTATCACAAAATAACGGTGCAAAACTGTATGACAGGGTAAGACAAACCGTATCTTTAGCACAAAAGATTGGCATCTTCATATGGATAGTTGGCATATTTTTTATATATATTTTTGGGGAATATCTCATGGGTTTTTTCACAGCAGATAAGATGGTTATAAAAGCAGGGCTTGGCTACTTGTATGCCGCAGGAACTGCACTATATGCTTATATGTTGGTTTTTATAAATATATCTTTACTGCAAGGCATAAAAAAACCCTCCCTTTTAGTATACCTAAGTCTCTTTAGACAATTAATAATCCCTATAGCCTTTTTTAGTCTCTTGTCCTTTTTTAAGGCTCCGCTTACTTTTTATTGGTGGAGTATAACTTTAGTCATCTGGAGCTCGGCCATATTTATGCTATGGTATGCAAAAAGAGAGTTAAAACTACTAAATCCATAGACTTACTTGACTTTAAAAATAATTCTGCTATAATTGTGCTTAATTAAAAGGATATTTATGTTTAAATCTTGCCCAATTTCGTCCCGCAGAATTGACTCTCATATAGTTCGTTTCATATCTGCTCAAGTTTCACTTATAACAGTACTTCTTATAATTACAAAATTACCAGTTTTTGCTATCATACTACTCCTTGATTTTGTTATTAGGGCATTTAGAAAACCCCAATTTAGCCCATTTTTTATTATAGGGAAATTTAGTATCCATCTACTAAATCTAAAAGCTAAAATGTGTGATGAAGCGCCAAAAAGATTTGCACTATTTATGGGACTTAGTATCACTTTGGCCATAAGCATACTATACATTGGAAATTACGAAACATTGGCAATTATAATTGCTTCCATATTGCTAATTTGTGCATTACTTGAAACTCTATTTGATTTTTGTTTAGGATGTAAAGTTTATCAAATTTTTAAAATACTCAAAAGATAATTATGGTTGGCATCACATCAAAATCCATATATGCCGTAGCTGCACTTTATCAGCTTAGTTCTTGTGAGGAAGGGGAAACTCTTAAGATAAAAGATATAGCAACCAATGCAAAAGTACCTCAAAAATTTCTTGAACAAATTTTACTAGAGTTGCGCAAAAAAGGGATATTAATAAGCATAAAAGGTGCATATGGTGGATACAAGCTTGCAAAACCTTTAGATGAAGTAAAATTAAAAGATATAATATCCATACTAGAAAATGATACCTTTACAGATATTTGTAAAACAAATAATAGTGTACTAAAACTCTTTTGGAGTGATGTGCGAGAAAATTTAGATATCGTTTTTGATATGCCTTTATCCAAATTTAAAAAATACGAAGAAGAATTAAATAAAATAGTAAATTTTTCAATATGAGGTCAATATGAATTTCGAAAATTATAACACATTACTAGTTCAATCAATTGGTAACAAGATAGGCTCTACAGCTCCCGTTTTAACTCCATCAGCTTCTTTTGGATACAAAGATGCCTCCCAAGCCCAAGATATTTTTGCAGGAACCGAGCAACTTCCTTTATATGCAAGAGTTGGAAACCCTACAAACACAAAGCTAGAATCAGTCGTAACAAAGATAGAAAATGGCTTTGGAGCAATAGCTACATCATCTGGTATGGGGGCTATATCTATGGTTCTTAGCGCAATTTTAAGTGTTGGTGATGAAGTACTTTGCATTGGAGGATTTTTTGGTGGAACTTATACACTTGTTAACGAAACACTCAAAAGATTTGGAGTTACTAACAGTTTTTGCGAAGTAGATAATTTTTTGCATATAGAGACAAAATTGAAATCAGGCATAAAAATAGTCCTTTTAGAGAGTGTTGGAAATCCAGGATTAAGACTACCTGATATCAAAAAGATTGCAGATTTATGCAAAACTTATGAAACAATTCTAGTTATTGATAACACAGTTACTCCACTACTTGTTCAACCGCTTATTTTAGGGGCTGATATATCCATCCACTCTAGTACCAAAAACATGTGCGGACATAGTGCTTCACTTGGAGGAATAGCTGTTTTTAGAGAAGTTAACAGCAAAAATGATAAGCTTTTAAATCAAAAATACAAAGATTTGCATGATATCGTTGAAAAAGCAAAAAAGGCATCATTGATAGCGATTTGTAAAAAACGAGCTTTAAGAGATATCGGCATGAGTGCCAATGCTTTTGGCTCATTTTTAACACTTCTTGGATTAGAAACACTTGGTCTTAGAATCCAAAGAGTAAATCAAAGTGTAGCTACCATAACAAAAACTTTAAATGATAAATTTCCAAATGATATTATAGTCAATCACCCATCTTTAAAAAAGAGTATAGATTTTAAAATATATAATCGATTTTTTAAAGATGGTTGTGGACCTGTTTTTACAATTGATTGTCAAACACAAGAGAGGGCTTTTAAATTTATAGATAGACTTAAACTTGCAACTTTGACTGCAAATATTGGTGATAATCGTACACTTGCACTCCATATGAAAAGTACAATTTATAGTGATTTTGATAAGGAAACAAGAGACTTTCTAGGCATAACAGATGGGCTAATCCGAGTATCAATTGGACTTGAAAATCCAATTGATATCATAAATGACTTTTTAGGAGCCAGTTTGCATGTTTAGTAAAGAAAAGATAACAGAAATAATAGAAAATACGCTTACAGCAGATGCTTATTCACTTGGAGCACACTGGATTTATGACGAAAAACAACTAAGTGCGTTAAATATTGACTGGGAAGAATTAAATGCTCCGCAAGCTATGTGGCACAGAGGAAAGCATGCAGGGGATTTTACGCATATTGGTGATCAATCCTACTGGTTGTATGAATTTTTAAAGGATAAAGATAGATTTGAACCTCTTGATTATCTAAGGTTTTGGAAAGAAAAGATGTTGAATTATAGTGGATATATAGATGGGGCAACAAGGGGAACTATAGAAAATATTGAAAAAGGGCAAATGATAGGCTCAAATTCTCATGATTTTTCAGTCATTGGTAGAATTGCTCCTTTGCTTTTAGTGTCACAAAATAAAGAAGATTTTAGACAAAATGTGCAAAAATTTGTCAAACTTTCTCATAACAATAAAACTGTTTTAGAGGCATCTGATTTTTTTGCCAAATTGCTTTTTAGTATAAAAAATTCTAATGATATAGAAAACAAAATGATTAAGTTGTCCAAACAATACAGCAACTTTATATCAAGTGGCGTTTCAAATGGCGTCAAATCCATAAGCAAAGATAGCTTTAAAACTATTAGAGATTTTGGACCAGCTTGTGATATAGATGGAGGTTTTCCAGGAATAATTCACTTAATAGTAAAATATCAAAATGACCTCAAAGAACTTCTAATTCAAAATGCAAAAGCTGGAGGCGATAGTAGTTCAAGGGCAATGCCTGCGGTACTTATCGTAACTGCAAATAATGATAATTCAAACTTACCATTTGGTTGGAGAAAAAAGACAAAAGCACTTTGATGCGTATCTTACTTATCATAATCACTCTATTTAGTTTTTCATATTCGGCTCAAAATATTAGAGCTAATATCATCAAAGTCACAGCAAATTCAAATATTTTTTGGGTGACTATAAAAAGTGATGAAACTGGATGCAAGCAGTATGCAAACTGGTGGGAAATTCTTGATAAAAATGGAAAACTTCTATATAGAAGAATATTATTTCATTCTCACCCAAGCGAACAACCTTTTACTAGGTCAGGTGAACCAATCAATATTTCTAATGATACTATCATATATATAAGGGCTCACATGAACACAATCGGATACACTGGTAATGTATTCAAAGGTAGTATAAGAACTGGATTTAAAAAAATATTAAATCCTCCGAAATTTTCAAAAAAGATAGAAATTCAAAAACCTCTTCCTGATAAATGTTGGTTTTAGATATTGGGCTTCTTGCATAACTCCTTATAGCCTCAAAAGAGTGTAAAGTAGCAAGATTGTATAAAACTTCTTTTCATCTCTGACAATAATAAAATCATCTGCTCGCTTAATCCAACCTTGAAAACTCTTTTGGCTCAGGGCTCGTAAAGTTATATCCAAAAAGTGAGATTTTATAGGCATGAAGCATAAGCCTTTTAAATTCTCTTCCACCATATAATTCATCTCCAACAATAGGAAATCCAGAGCTTTTAAGATGCACTCTTATCTGATGAGTTCTACCTGTTTCTATCACAACTCTTACTTTTGATTTTCTACCCTCTATCATCAAGGGTTCTATATGGCTAACAGCATCTTTGCCATTTTTACTGATTTTACTGAAAAAATTATTACCTTTTTTTATCGTTATAATTGGCTCTTCAATGCTAAATGGCTCCACCACTTTTCCGTTGACAACAGCTATGTACTCTTTATATACTCTTTTGTGTTTAAACTCTTCAATGGCTTTTTTTTGAAATTCCTCGTCTTTTACCAAAAGCACAACACCACTTGTGCCCTTATCTAACCTATGCAACAGTTTTGCATCAAATTTTTTTTCAACTTCATCAGAAGTTAAAGAAGCTGGTTTATCAACTGCAATTATCTTATCATCCTCAAAAATTACTTTTATCTTTGCAATTTTTTCTATTCTAAACTTAGAATCAACATCAAGTTCACCTCTTGCTACTGTCACTTTTCTACCTTTGCAAAAAACCAAACCTCTATCTATTAAATCTTTAGCGGATCTATTTGAAATATTTTCTTGCACAGCCAAAAGTTTGTATGCTTTTTCTTTTATCATATTATTTTCCTATTTCATTTAGCAGTTTTTTCATCTGCCCTAATTGTTTTATATTCGTATTTTTTAAACTATTAAAATCTATATTGCCCAGCTCTTTTGCTTCACTTATTTTTATATTTTCAACTAAAGGAAAAAGTGCTTTTTGATTAAAAATATATGGACCACTGATGATTTTGGTATTAAAATATGCACACTCTATTGGATTGTGCCCACCTATTCCATCTATAAATGAACCACAAAGTATCACTATGTCACAAATTGCATATAAATTTATAAGCTCACCCATCTTATCGCACAAAACTATATCTTGAACAAAATCATCTTTTTCACTTAGTTTTGAAAAACTAAGTTTTTGTTTTTTTGCATATTTTTCTAAATAATTCTGCACGCTTTCAAATCTTTCGGGATGCCTAGGAACTACTATTAAAATATCATTTTTTGCAAAGTTTAGATTTTTTAGCACGAGCGCCTCTTCTCCCTCATGAGAGCTAGCTATCACTATCACTCTCTTATTTGGCTTAGCATAGTGCTTTGAAACTATTGGTGTTGAACTATTTTTAATATTGCCAAAAACCTCAACGCTCTTTGCTCCAAGACTCTGCAATCTTTGCTTATCAATTTGACTTTGAGCAAAAACTTTGTCCACATGTGCAAAAATCCATCTGTAAAACCAAGAAAATTTTAAATATCCAGAATATGAATTGTCCGAAATTCTAGCATTTATTAGTATAGTTTTGATTCCTCTTAGCTTTGAAAACACAAACAACATAGGCCAGAGTTCAGCTTCAACAACAACCAAAGTTTTGTGTTTTTTTATCCAAAAAGGTAGAAAAAACTCAAATGGTAAGTATCGAACAGAACATCTATCAATCTCTTTGGCTCTTTTGTACCCAGTTTGTGTTATTACACTTATATCAATTTTATGATTTTTTAAATTATCTATGATAGGAGCTAAGGAGACTACTTCCCCTAATGAGCAAGCATGAATCCAAATATCATCATCTTCAAATCTAGGATTATTTTTTAAAAAGAATCGTGCTGGAATCGAGTATCTGTATTTTTTTTTAAAGCTAAGATAAAGCAAAACTGGTATCGCCATAATATATAGTGACGATACCAAAAGATAGTAAAGTAACCCCAAAATTAAGCTTTGTTTTCCTGCACTTCTTTATAAAGAATTCTACCGCAGTGTGGGCAAGTCACTATATCTTCTTGCTTAACAACACAAGAGTAAACTTTATCATTTAATCTCATAAAACATCCGTAACAAGCCTGTTTTTTAACTGGAACTACTGTTGTATTCCCAGCCCATTTTCTAATTTTTTCATAAAATGTTAATATCTTTTGATCCATAGCCGAGATTAGTTTGTTTTTATTTGCATAAACATCCTCTTTCTCTTTTTCTATATCAGCTAATTCTCCAGCTATTGAAACTCTTATCTGTGCTACTTCAGAAGAGATTTCTTCTAATTTTTTATTCTCTTGCAGTATCAATTCATCTCTTGTTTGTATAAAATTCTCAAGCCTATCTATCTCTTCATTTGCAAAATCACATTGCTCTTTGGCTATCTCTTCTTCTAATTGCAAGGCTTTTACCTCTTTTGCAGTTTTTACAATAGAAGATTTTTTAGACAATTCAGCTAATTTTTCTGAAAGCTCAGCTAAATGAAGTTCATTTTTCTTTTTCTTCAGTTTAGACTCTAAAATTTCTTCCTTATGAATATCAATTACTGCTACTATACCAGTCTCTTTTTCCAAAGATATCTTTAAAGATTTTTCTATACTTTGAACTCTTGGGTCAAAACCATCTATACTTTTGTCTATGCTTGATAACTCTATCAGCTGTCTTAAATATTTATTCATCTGTTTTTGTGTCCTTATTTATACTCAAACGGGTTTTTTGAATTTGACATTATAACCTTTAATGGTAAATTTTTCAAATATTGTGCTAAACAATCACTAAAAAATCTCTCACTTTCGAAATGTCCCATGTCTATCAGAGTCAAACCATTCTCTTTAGCCTCCAAAGCTTGATGGTACTTAAAATCGCCACTTATGAAGCAATCAGCTTGGATTTCACCTATCAAATCACCACCACTTCCTGTTGTAATTGCACAATTTTTTATATGTTTATGGGATGATGAAATTCTTAGATTTTTAATTCCTAATTTACTCTTAATATTTAAACAAAGAGAGTCAAGAGATGAATCAACCCTAAAATAAGATACAAATTCATCGCTTGATTTAATTTTATATCCCAAAATATCAGTTGCTACAAATCTATTTAAATGTGTTTGATCAAAATTCGTATGCATTGCAATCAAGGATATATTTTTTTCTATCATCTTATGTATAATATTTGAAGGGTATTTTGAATAATCTATCCTTTTTAAGCCCTTAAATATAAGTGGATGATGTGCAATTATCAATGAATTTTCTTCAATTTTATCTACTAAATCACTATCAACATCAAGACTTAAATATATATAATCTATTTTTAGATTAAAATCACCAATCAAAAGACCACTATTGTCCCATTCACTTTGAAGTGAAAATGGACTTAACTCGTCTAGTATATCATATACTTCTCTAACTTGCATCCAAACCTTCCTTGTACTCTAAGGCACAGCCTTTGGCAAGTTCTCTAATTTTAAGTATATAATTTTGTCGTTGTGTCACAGAAATAGCTTTTCTAGCATCAAGCACATTAAATGTATGTGATGCCAAAAGACAATAATCATACGCTGGCAAAGGCAGATTTTTATCTAAACATCTTTTACACTCTGCTTGTGCATTATTAAATTGTTCTAAGAGCATATTTACATCTGCAACTTCAAAATTATACTTTGAAAATTCATACTCGCTTTGTTTATGCACATCACCATATGTTGTAATTTCATTGGAATTTTCATTCCAAACCAAATCAAATATAGAATCTTTCTCTTGCAAATACATAGCAAGCCTTTCAACTCCATAAGTTATCTCAACAGAAACAGGATGACAAGGTATGCCTCCTACTTGTTGAAAATATGTAAATTGAGTTACTTCCATGCCATCAAGCCAAATCTCCCAACCAAGTCCCCAAGCTCCAAGTGTTGGCGATTCCCAATTGTCTTCAACAAACCTTATATCATGCTTGCCCAAATCCAATCCTAAAGCTTCAAGACTTTTAAGATAAAGCTCTTGGATATTATCAGGGCTAGGCTTTATCAATACTTGAAATTGATAATATGCTCCTAGTCTATTTGGATTTTCTCCATATCTTCCATCAGTCGGTCTTCTGCTTGGTGCTACATACGCTGTTGCCCAAGGCTTATCTCCTAAACTTCTTAAAAATGTAGCATTATGAAAAGTTCCCGCACCTGCTGGAAAATCGTAAGGTTGGACAATCGTACACCCTTCATTTTGCCAAAATGTCTGTAATTTCAATAACATTTCACTAAAAGTTAACAATTTTTCAATCCTTTTTTTTT
>CAZRAK010000046.1:0-1336 GCA_964598135.1 uncultured Campylobacterales bacterium | reverse complement strand
TGTAATTTCAATAACATTTCACTAAAAGTTAACAATTTTTCAATCCTTTTTTTTTTATTTTAATTACGCTTTTTGGGCAAAGCCCAAAAAGCTACGCTAACGCTAAGTTCTCCTCGGCGGAGTGCCCAACGCAACTAGTCACTCTTTATACTTGGTACACTTTTTAAGCAAAGTAAGTAAATACAATCACATTTGTGATATTTCTTCAAAAGCCCAAAAAGCTACGCTAATGCTAAGTTCTCCTCGGCGGAGTGCCCAACGCGACTAGTCACTCTTTGTATTGTCTATTTTTCTATTTTTTATAATTTTCTATAGCCTTGTTCCACATTAATTTATATTTTCTTCTTGTAAACTCTAACTCTTCTTGCGTATTTTTTAATTGAGTTGTTAAAGTTTCCACCGTTTTTCTATCTTCATCATATAGCTCTTGCATAGAAAAAAGTGCCTCTTTTAAAAATCTGTTCTCACCCTTTAGGGCTTCAAGAGTTTCATCTTTTGCATCAAGTACTTTTTCATGCAAATTTAAAATTGTACCAATTGTTTTTTCTACAAAATCAGCTCCCGCTAAATGTTCAACTTCATTTTCAACTAAAATATCCTGTTTAGATGAAGGCAAAATTTCATATGTAGCTCTATTTGCTTCGACAAATCTTTTGCCATCTTCCTCTTTTATCTTCAAATTTCCCTTATCTATCATATCTTCGATAGTTGGTATATCCAAATGAACTAGCTTACTAAACTCTTCTATCTCTAACCAAGTTTGCACAAATTTTCCTTATATTAATGATTCAACTAAAATTGAATCTGTTTCTACTTTTTTTGCTTTTAAGACTCTATCTTCTTTTAGTTTTGTTTTTAACTCTTCGTTTTCAAGTCCAAGTATTTGCATCGCAAGATAGGCGCTATTTACAGCTCCTGCTTTCCCAATAGCCACAGTAGCCACTGGCATACCTCCTGGCATCTGAACAGTAGAAAGTAGTGAGTCAATACCTCCTAGACTAGAAGCATCAAGCGGAACGCCAATAACAGGCTTTGTTGTCACCGAAGCTACAACTCCAGCCAAATGTGCCGCCATACCAGCGGCCGCTATAAAAACTTTGGCTCCTTTTTTTTCAGCTTCAACCACATACTTATGAGTTCTTTGTGGACTTCTATGAGCAGAAGATACGATGATTTCATACATCACACTAAATTTTTCCAATATCTTAGCACACTCCTGCATCACAGGATAATCACTCTTGCTTCCTATTATAATTGATACAAATTTCATTTAACTGTCCTCTTTAGTAGGAGCAAAGCTCCTTCTAAATTCCTCGCGACTGAAGCTTTGGCTTTG
>CAZRAK010000045.1:0-12685 GCA_964598135.1 uncultured Campylobacterales bacterium | reverse complement strand
CTAAGAAGCAAAGCTCCTTAAAAATTCACGCTCTACTAAAGCACAACCTTGCGGTTTTAGTCTATTTGCTTTTTTCTAGCATATATTTAACAGCACTTCTTATATCTTTATCTTTAAGTGTTGTATCTCCACCCTTTGGAGGCATAGCATTAAAACCGTTGATAGCGTGGTCAAATATACCTTTTAAACTCTCTTTTCTCACATGAATCCAGTCAGCTTTATCTCCAAATTTTGGAGCCCCAGCTATTCCTGAATCATGACAACCTGCACAAGTATTTTTATATATAGTTTTACCTATATTGCCTGCAGACTCTTTTTTCTTATTGTCCTTAAATGAATACCTCTCCTCACCAAACGGGGGCTTAACAATTGTTGTATCTGTTTTTATATGCATAACAACCATCTTGGATGTATCTATACAATTTTTCATACATCTTGTATTGTGAGTATCAGGTTTTCTTAGATTATTGTACTCAAAACCTTTTTCATTTGGCATATGAACTGACATTATAAATTTCTTATCTATAACTGTACTATCTTCTATATCTTTCCCATTTACCTGAATCTCATTTAACTGCAGTATATATCCAAGTATTCCGTAGACTTCATTATCACTAAGTGATTTTGGAGCAGATAGAGGCATGGCGGTTTGTATGTACCAAAAAAACGGTGCGATATACGGTGCATAACTTCCTATTGTTTTAAGTGGCCCTGGATCACCACCTGTTTTTGGATGTAGTTTTAAAGTACCTATACCACCAGCTAGTACTGGAAATCTATCAACTCCTTCACCAAAATCACCGTGGCATGTCGCACACTTTGCTGCAAAAACCTTAGCACCCTCTTCTACATTCATTTTTCCACTTGGCAAACCTTTTCCATCTGGTCTTACATCTGTATTCCAAGCTTTTAATGTTGCTTTTGATGCCTTTTTACCAAAATTATGATTTTTGCCACTAATAGGTGAACTATAAGTCTCTTTGACTGTTACTGTCTGTTTTTGAAGTATCGCTCCATCAATATTTATCTTTTTACCTTGTTTGTTTGTTGTAACACCAGGATAAGGATATTTATTAGGATTGGCTGGAATATAACTTAGTTTTTGAGCACTCAAAGTTGTGCTCAAGATAAGTAAACTAGCCAACATTATAGTACTAAGCAAATATTTGTACATTATTTACCTCCCCATTACTCTTAACTTCCCAAGTTTGTATGGCATTTCTATGATAAATAGACTCTTTCCCACGAGCTGCCACGAGCTGTTTTGCTGTTGGTTGCGTATATCCCGTATCGTCCGTTGCCCTACTTTGTAACATCATAGGCTTTCCATTCCAGTTTATTTCTATGGCAAACCTTGTAACTGCTTTTGGAAGAATAATACTAGTAAATTTAGCTTCCTTCCAGTTATCACCGCCATCAGTCGAAACATCAACATGTGTAATCGTTCCTTTTCCTGACCATGCGATACCTTCTATCTTTATGGTACCTTTTTTAGCCTCTTTCCAGTCTCTCTCAGGACAAGGTGAAGTAATCACAGAATTTGCTTCAAAGGACCAATTATACATTTTTGCATGTCCATCGCTTTGCAGCATAGTGTATTTTGTGCTCTCTTCCCTAACCATCCAAGACTTATCATCAAATTTTAATCTTTTTAACCATTTAACTTGAATTGCACCTTCCCAGCCTGGTAAAAACAGTCTTACAGGATAACCTTGCTCGGGTCTAAGAGCTTCACCGTTCATGGCATACACAAGCATTGCATCATCTAAAACTTTCTCTATAGGTACACTTCTGCCAACACCAGCTGGGTCTGAACCTTCAGGAAACATCCATTTTGCATCTGGCTTTAAACCTATATCTTCAAGTATAACTTTTAGTGGAACACCTGTCCACTCTGAACATGCAAGCATTCCGTGTGTAACTTGAAGTGAGTTTAGACCAGGTCCTCTCCACTCCATACCATTATTTGCAGCACACTCAAATGAATGAATTACACTAATGCTCGGGTATCTTTTGATATCTTCTAGCGTAAGAACAACTTCTCTATCAACCATGCCATGAATTAAAAGTCTCCACTCTAGTGGATTTATATCTACAACACCTCCATGACTTCTGGTAAAATGAAGTCCATTTGGAACTATGATACCTTTTAAATCTTGCCAAGGCGTGAAACTAACAGAAGCTTTTTGATCGGCTGTGAGCCAAGGAACAAACCTTCTTACAACATTTGCCTCATATTTTGATGGTACTCCATAAGGGTTTGCATTGTTATCTCTACCCCATTTTAATCCCCACTCTGGATTATTTGGTGGTAGATTTTTAGGGTTTACATGTGATTCTTTTGCTTGAAGATTTGTTACTCCAACACCTCCTAGTGCAGCAGCAGCACTCACAGAAAAGAAAAATCCTTTTCGCAAGAAATCTCTTCTACTATCTTTTGGAATTTTTTCCATCTCTTTCGCAACTTCTGTGATTAATTCAGAAGTGGAAGGATTAGATGTTTGTATATCTAATTTTGTTTTTTTCAAATCGCATCTCCTTTACACTAAAAATTATGACAATAAATAATGCTAAAATATTTATATCACAATATTGTCATTTTAAAACTTAAGAAAAGATTATGATAAAAAATACTTTTTTATAAGAATTTTTTATGCAAAGTGTTGTGCATACCGAATATATAGGAATAATATCTAGTTATAATACAATTTTTGTCTTATTTATTTTTTATTTTTACAAGGAACATGTTACAAAAAGTAACAAGGGGAAAAAACATTGAATAATTTAATATTTTTATAATTTATTTTATATATAAGGTATACATATACTCAATAAAAAAGATTAGATAATTTTGGTACTAAGAAGGTTTAATAATGGGAAAATATGCAATTTTTCAATAAACTTTAAACTAAAATTAAGAGCAAGCAACAAACATGGTCATAAGTTTCAATTCAGTTTAAATCGAGATTAAAAGAAAATGAGACTATTTTTTCACTCTTTAAATCAAAAAGTTGGAGGGGTATTGTAAATTGTATTATTTACTTTTCTAACATCTTCTGCAAAATAAAAACCGCTTCCAAAATTTCCTCCTCTTGACTTTTTTATATCAAATGCATCAAAAGATGATTTTGTACCATGATATACTTGCTTAGGATTCCCGTTTGAGTCTACTACTTTTGTACCTTTGATGAATTTTTTAAAATTTGCTATAATACTGTCTGGATGCAAGGATTGACTGCCCACATCTGAAAGAGGTAATGGCTCTGGCTGATAAGTTTCCTTGTGTAGTTTCTTATTGTTTATTGCTACCCCAGTTTGATGACTTGCATCCTCGCTCATAGCTACACTATCACCGTGCTTTATAATAGGCTTTTGATTGCTATTGCTATCAATTTTTGGTACAATGCTATTAGCGGTGTCTATCTTTATCTTATCCGCCGTTTGTGGGGTGCTTGTGCTAGAGAGTGTGTCCCCCCCCCTTACCTTACTTACAGGTAACTGATTTACATTTGATCCAGACAGAAGTGTAATTGGTGGAGTGTAGCGGGATCGAACCGCTGACCCCGACGCTGCCAGCGTCGTGCTCTCCCAGCTGAGCTAACACCCCAATTATTATTTAGATAGAGAATTAGGTTATAAAATATTTATACAAGTCCTCTTTTTTTTCATAAGGTGACTCATTTACTATTTTTTTGCCAAGTATTATATCATATTTTTTATCTGGTTCACTCTTTGCAAAACATAAGACCGCTTTTAGAGCCAAATTTATATCATTTTGTGATGCATTTGCACTAAGCAATGATGAAGGTCCAGGTATATCTTTGACTTTTATAAAGAGATATTTATCACTTTTGATATTTTCTATCCTCTCATTTTCTTCTTGATTTCTGCCAATTACAAGTTTTGCTCCATCTTCTAATCTTAGCTGTCTACCATTTTTCAAAACACTTAAATCAGCAACTTCTAAATTATCATATTTGATAAAATCTCTCATTTTTTTTGTAAAATTTATATCTGTTAACAAACAACCTCCGCCTGGTTTTTCAAAATCATCCCAACCAAATTCATCTGCTAGAGCTAACTGTCTATCTCTGCTTCTACCATTTATATCCATCAACTTTTCTCTATCCACCCAACCTTCAATCTCAGGTTTTGTTGGTTTTAACAATTTTGCACATAGCGGTCTTAGTATCAAATCTTCTGTATCGCCAGCTAATTTTTTAACAGAGTGCAAAGCATCACTCCTTTGACTCATAGGTCTTTGTCCAACAACTTCACCCGTAACTAAAAATGAAGCATTATATTTTTGCATCAACTCCTTTGCAACTCTAAACATAAAACCATGGCAGTCGACACAAGGATTGAAATTTTTACCATATCCAAATTTTGGGTCAAATAGTATCTCTTTTATATATGTATCTCTTACATCTATTACTTCAAAGCTAGCTCCAGCCATTTTGGCTCTTTTTCGCATAATGGCACTCCGGTCTATTTTTGAACCAAATCCTATGTTCATATTAATTGCGACTACTTCTATCCCTTGCGAAGTCATCAACTTCATGGCTATCATGCTATCTAATCCACCACTAAACAGTGCTAAACATCGTATTTTTTTATTCATAAGAGACTAATTCTCCTTTTTTTAATTTAAAAATTTTTTCCTGGATTGATCTTATGTGAAATTGTTTCTCCTTGTAACTTAAAGTTTTATCTTTTTTTATAAAAAGTAATTTTTCACTATAAAATCTAATAAGAAATGTAATCATAGCAGAAAAAAGATTTGTTTCATCATAAATTTTTATATCATCCCACATACTTATTCTCACAAGTTTAGGATTTTCTAATTCATTTCTTAAAAGTAGCTTAAACTCTTCTTGATGGCTTTTAAACATATTAATATCGATATTATTAAGTATAGTATCAATCAAAGCGGGTTTTTGTAAAATTGTTTTAATAATAGTTAGTTCAAGCACATCAACAAAGGCTTCATGAACTTTTCTTACACCAATATTTCTTTTGGTTTTTACTAGATTTTGAGGTAAATTTAGTGCTCCACTTAAAACTCCCTTAAAGCTCTCTTGGATAGATTCTGGTAAACTTTGTAGATACAAACTTCCCTCTTGCAGAGCCTTTTCTTTTTCTAACGAATCACTTAAATTATACTTCTTTACAATTCTTTCTATCGCGAACTCTACAAAAGGTTGAGTTTCATTAAAAAGCCGTCCTAGTTTTTCTATCTCACCATTTTTCACCATATCAGCTGGGTCCATTCCATTGCCAAAGAGTATAACCCCTCCTTTAAAAGAGTGTCTACTAAGAAGTATTGAAGCTTTTAAAGCTGCCATAATTCCTGCATCATCTCCGTCATATGCTAGTATCACCTCTGGCTCCATTTTTGAGATGAGAGGTAGATGGTCATTTGTAAGTGCGGTTCCTAAAGTTGCAACTGCATTTGTAAAGCCTGCACTATGGAGCATTATAGTATCCATATATCCCTCTGTTATGATTATCTTTTTTTGCTTAAAGATACTCTCTTTTGCAAAAAAATATCCATATAATAGTTTTGATTTATTAAAATAGTTTGTTTGTGGTGAATTTATATATTTTGCAGGGTGATTTGTTATAGTTCTGCCACCGTATCCTATGATTTTACCATTTCTTGAACGAATTGGAAATATGATTCTTTGCGTAAATCTGCAATACGCTTTATTGCTATTTTCAGAGATATCAGCAACTCCAAACTCTTTCGCCTCACCGATAGAGTACCCATGACTTCTTAAAAAATTTAGTGTTTCATCTGAACTTGGAGCAAAGCCTAACTCAAATTTTTCGATAATAGCTTCACCTATACCTCTTTGAAGGAGATACTCTTTTGCATCTTTTTGCATATCAAGATTTTTTCTAAAAAAAAGTGTTAAGTTATCCATTAATTTTCTATCAATTTGTTGCTTATTGTCTGTATATGAGAGAGAGAAGTTGTATATAGAAGCTAACTTTTCAATTGTTTCGGGATAATTAAGCTTTTCATATTCCATCACAAACTTTATAGCATCACCTCCTACTCCACAACTAAAACAGTGATAAATTTGCTTAGAAGGGCTGATGACAAGACTAGGGTTTGAATCACTATGAAAAGGACAAAGAGCTTTAAAATTCGCACCATTTTTTTTAAGTTCAAGATAATTTCCAACCACATCTACGATATCAAGTCTGGTTTTTAGATTTTCTATCGAATTGTTCTGTATCATTTTATCATCCTCATAAATTTATTATACTAAATTTGATATAATGAACTGCTTTTATAGGAGGTTAGAAATTGAATAATTTTTTTATAGAGTATAGGGATCCTATGTTTGGGATTATTATACTGTTTGCTGTTATATTTGTTATCTCTTTCGCTAACTATTGGTGGGGCGTTTTTAAAAATAAAGAAGAAAAAGACAGTATAGAAAAATTTGTCAAAAAATTTGAAATACTAAATGATGAAAAAGAGTACAAAAAACTTCTACAAGATTCGCTTATTCCTATAGAGTCTCTGGTTTTATTAGCAGACGCTTATGGGAAAAGCGGAGATTACGAAAAATCAATAAACATCTATCTAGTTTCACTAAAAAGAGTAAAAGGTAAGGATAAGAAAAAATACATTCTCTCGTCTCTTGGCAAAATATATTTTATGGCAGGATTTCTTAGCAGAAGTAGCGAAATTTTTTTGGAATCCCTTAGACTTCATCCTCGAAATGAAGAATCTTTAAAGTACCTTACTGTAGTGTATGAGAGATTAAAAGAGTACAAAAAAGCTGTAGATGTTCTTGATGCTTTAGAAGAGTTAGGGGCAAAAACAAAAAAACAAAAAAGCTATATCCAAACACTTGAGCTATATGAAAATAAAGAGCTAAGTAATTCACAAAAGATTGAAGCATTAAAAAAAATATCATCTAAAGAACACTTTTTGCAAAGAAAATATTTTGAATTTTTACAACAAAATATATTGCCAATTTCCAGTGATGACTTTTCAAAATTTGATTATAGAAATTTAACAGATTTGCTTTGGTTTAGTGATAAATCTTGGCTTGATTTATCAAAATATGATGACCCACTTTTAAGACAAATCTCTATGGCAAAAGGAGATGCAAAATATAAAAAACTTGATAATCCCTTATTTGAGCTTGCTGTTTTAGGTGTCTTACAAAAAGAAAAAAATATAGATGCAGATTTGAGTTTTCACTACATGTGTCAAGAGTGTAAAAATGTTTTCCCTATATACTTTTATAGATGTCCAAAATGTCTAGCAATTGCAAGTGTAAAGATACAAAGTTCGATTATAAAGAAGAGTAGTGAAAAAAATATATCTTTTTTGTGATGGTTCATCTCTGGGAAATCCTGGATTTGGTGGATATTGTGCAATACTTAGATACAATGGACGAGAAAAAATCATAAAAGGAGCCAAAAAGGGAGCTACAAACAACCAAATGGAATTGTTAGCCGTCATAGAGGGATTAAAAGCCCTAAAAGAACCTTGTGAAGTTGATGTCACAAGTGATTCTAGCTATGTTGTTAAAGGTATAAATGAGTGGCTAAAAAATTGGCAAAAGAGAAATTTTACAAAAGTAAAAAACCCTCTATTTTGGAAGGAGTATGTGGAAGTTTCTAAAAATCATAAAATAAAAGCAAATTGGGTTAGAGGTCACGCGGGACATGAAGAAAATGAAAGATGCGATGAAATTGCTAGGCAAGAGGCACAAAATCTAAAAGACGAAGGATAAGATACATGAAAAATAACACAAATCTACTACAAAAGCGCTTGGATTATCAGTTTAAAAACCAAAATCTGATAATCGAAGCACTTACACACAAAAGTTATAAAAAACCTTATAACAATGAAAGACTTGAATTTTTAGGTGATGCGGTCATGGACTTAGTTGTTGGAGAGTATCTTTACCATAAATTTCCTAATGTCGCAGAAGGAGAGCTCTCAAAGCTAAGAGCTTCTTTAGTAAATGAAAAAGGTTTTAAAAAACTAGCTGATATACTAAATCTTGGGAATTATATTTTTATCTCTTTGGCAGAAGAGAACAATAAAGGAAGAGAAAAATCCTCACTTCTTTCAAATGCTTTCGAATCCATAATGGGTGCACTATATCTTGAGGCTGGACTTGAAAAAGTGCAACAAGTATCTATCCATCTATTAGAAACTGCTTATCCTATTATAGACATGAATGCTATATTTAGAGATTTTAAAACAACACTTCAAGAACTCACTCAGGCAAATTTTGGTGAAACTCCAGAGTATAGGCTACTTCGAGCTTTTGGGCCAGATCACATGAAAGAGTTTGAGATGGCAGTTGTCATTCAAGGAAAGGAGATTTCAAGAGCCAAAGGTAAAAGCAAAAAAGAAGCACAACAAGCTTCAGCAAAGCTAGCTCTAAAAGCTCTAAAAGAAGAGGGTAATTAAATGAATAAATTTGGGAAAAGATTTTGTTTTAGTACCTTTGGAGAATCTCATGGAAAAGCAATAGGGTGTTTGGTTGATGGTGTTCCAGCTGGTATTAAAATTGATTTAGATTTTATACAAGGTGAATTAGACAAAAGAAAACCTGGGCTCAATAAATTTGCAACTAGCAGAAAAGAGAGTGACACTGTACAAATTTTAAGTGGCGTGTTTGAAGGCTATAGTACTGGCACTCCAATAGAGCTTATTATCTACAATGAAGACCAAAAAAGTAAGGATTATGAGAATATAAAAGAGATATTTAGACCTGGACATGCTGATTTTACCTACTATAAAAAGTATGACATACGAGATTATCGAGGTGGCGGACGAAGTAGTGCTAGAGAGACTGCTTCACGAGTAGCTGCTGGTGCGATTGCAAAACTATTTTTAAAAGAGTTAAATATCAAAGTTTTAAGTGGTGTTTGTGAAATTGGTGGAATAAAAAGCACAAAGTGTAATTTTAATTTTGTGCAAAAAAGTGAAATTTACTCGGTTGATAAAAATATGGATAAAACTTGGCAAAAGCTTATAATGGAAGCGAAAAAATCACATGACTCTATAGGTGGAGTTGCGATTATCAAAGTCAAAAATGCTCCTGCTGGTCTAGGAGAGCCAATTTACTATAAATTAGATGCCATCTTGGCAAATGCTATGATGAGTATAAATGGTGTAAAAGCTATAGAAATTGGAGAGGGGATATTGGCTTCATCACTAAAAGGTTCACAAAATAATGACCAGCTCTCAACCAAAGGTTTTCTAAGTAATAAAAGCGGGGGAATACTAGGTGGCATCTCAAACGCCGAGGATATAGACTTAAAAGTCTATTTTAAACCAACTCCATCTATATTTATTGAACAACAAACTATAGATAAAGACGGAAATGAGCTCAAGTATTCATTAAGTGGTAGACACGATCCTTGCATTGCCGTGCGAGGAAGTGTAGTAGCAGAAGCTATGGCTGCACTAGTGATTGCTGATATGTTACTTTTAAACTTGAGCTCAAAAATAGGTACTATAAAAAAAGCATATGTTAAGTAAAAAAAATATTCTATGGGCTCTATTAACTATTTGTATGGTATCTTTGATTATATTTTTTAGTATACATAATGAAAAAGAAAAAGCCAAATTAATTCAAACCAATAAAAAAGACATACTTAAAATTTGGAACAGAGATTATCCATATCGCAAGTACTTACATGTAAAAAAATTCTATCAATCAATAGCTGAAAAAACAATCAAAATTTGTCTAAAATATAATGTCCCTCCAGCTGCAATTTTAGCAATAGCTGGAGTAGAATCGGGATATGGGCAAGGTTATGTATCAAAAATTACAGGAAATATCTTAAGTCTTGGTGCTAAAAAAAATGAGGCTATGCTTCCTGCTTTGTATTTACCAAATATTTTAAATTTTCCTAGCAGAGTTTTATTTAATCCAAAAAAGATAGATAAGTACTCAAAAAATGAGCTTTATTGGAGCAAAAGACTGCCTAGCTTTAAAAAAGATTATAGACCACCAAATATAGCAGGAAGCAAAAATCAACTTGATTACTTTGATAATCATCCGCAAAAGAAAATCAGAGCAAACCTTACCAATATTAAAGATTTCTGCAAAAATTGGGTAAATACAAGTAGGAAACAAAAAGCTTTTATCAATGCCAAGATAATGCTCGATAATGCTGTCAAAAAAGATTCTAAAGATGTATTATTTACAAAAAAATTGAATATTAAATTTATTAAAATGATTGGTGGCAAGAAAAACTCTTTTAATTATAGAGCAACTTGGCCGAAAAAAGTTACACTTATTCTCGATAAAGTAGGCTTAGTAAGTTTAGTTGAATCTTTACATGTTACAAAGAAAAATTTTGATGAATTGTGGTAATAATTAAGAAATATTTCTACACAGTATATACATATTAGCTCGGTAAAATTATCTAAATTTTTAGGAGATGTTAATGCAAAAAAGGTTGATAACAAAAAATATAAAACTAAATTCTAAAGATATTAACTCAAAAAGAGAGCAGATAAAAGATAATTTTCTAAAAACCTACGAGCTTTTTGAGAAACAATTTGAGATATTTAAAGATGATGATGTCTTTTTTGAACGCCCCGAGCCCCTTCGCCATCAACTTATCTTTTACTTCGGACATACTGCTACATTTTATATAAACAAAATGATTTTGGGCAATCACATACAACAAAGAATTAATCCACAATATGAAGCTATGTTTGCCATTGGCGTAGATGAAATGAGTTGGGACGACTTAAATATTCAACATTATAACTGGCCTAGCGTTGATAAAGTTAGAGAGTATAGACAAAAAGTAAAAAATGTTGTTTTGCACTACATAGAAAATATTGATTTTACTCTTCCTATAACTTGGAATAGCCCTATGTGGGTTATTTTTATGGGAATTGAGCACGAGAAAATCCACATAGAGACCTCATCAGTTTTGCATAGACAACTAGATATATCAAAAGTCAAAGAACATCCTGATTTTAATATTTGTCAAGACAAAAGTGATGTATATCCAAAAAATGAATTGCTTAGCGTAAAAGGAACAAAGGTTTTATTGGGTAGAGATATAAACAAAGGAGAGTATTTTGGCTGGGATAATGAGTATGGAAAAAAAGAGGAGGAGGTTCAAAATTTTAGAGCTTCAAAATACTTAGTAAGCAATGGTGAATTTCTCGAATTTATAAATGCAAATGGCTATAAAAATGGTGAATTTTGGAGCAAAGAGGGAAAAGCTTGGAAAAATTATACAAAAGCAAAACATCCAACTTTTTGGATAGAAAATGGTAAAAATTTCAAATATAGAGCTCTAACAAAAATACTGCCTCTTCCTTTGAATTGGCCAGTTGATGTAAACTACTTAGAAGCCGAAGCCTTTTGTAACTATCTTAGCAAAAAACTTTCACGCAAAATCTCACTTCCTAGTGAAGCGATGTATAGATGTTTAAGACAAAATTGCAAAATAACAGATGAAATCAATGTTAATGCCAACATGAACTTCGAGCATTTTACATCTTCATCTCCCGTTAATATGTTTGGGCATGATAGATTTTATGATGTAGTTGGAAATGTATGGCAGTGGACTTCAACCAATATGGATGGTTTTGATGATTTTAAAGTGCACTCTTTATATGATGATTTTTCCGTTCCAACATTTGATGGAAAACATAATATAATCAAAGGTGGCTCTTGGGCATCAATAGGAAATGAAGTCTTAGCAAATAGTAGATATGCTTTTAGAAGACATTTTTTTCAACATTGTGGCTTTAGATATGTTGAAACAACACAAAAAAAAACCAATAAAATCTTATACTACGAAAAAGATGAAATCATCTCTCAGTATTGTGAATTTCATTATGGTGACGAACATTTTGGAGTACCAAATTTTGCCAAAGAGATTGCAAAAATTGCAGATAAATACGCCATAAATAAAAATAGTGTCCTAGATATGGGCTGTAGTGTTGGTAGAAGCTCGTTTGAATTGTGCAAAAACTTCAAGAGTGTCATAGGAATTGACTTTAGTGCTAGATTTATTAATGTAGCCCAATCTTTAAAAGACAGTGGTATATTAAGGTTTAAGAAGAAAATAGAAGGAGATATAGCACAAAATAAAGAGATAACACTAAAAAGTTTAAATCTTGAAAATATAGATTTGCACCGACTAGAGTTTTGGCAAGGTGATGCATGTAACTTAAAACCTCATTTTCAAAATTATGATTTGATTGTGGCTATAAACTTGCTTGATAGACTCTATAATCCAAAACTTTTTTTAGGTGATGTTGCAAAAAGATTAAGCAAAGAGGGTATCTTAATAATAGGAAGTCCTTTTACTTGGAATGAAGAGTATGTGAAAAAAAAGAATTGGCTCGGCGGTAAAATAGAAAATAACAAAGAAATCTACTCTTTTGATACATTGGCTTGCATACTAAGCACCGAATTTACCCTAGTAGAGCAGCCTTTTGATGTAGAATTTGTTATACAAGAACATATAAGAAAATTTCAGCATACATTTAGTCAGTTTTCAGTTTGGAAAAAAAAATTTTAAAGAGCATAAAAGCTTAAAAGGATTATAATAATCACTATCAAATAGAGGTGGATATAATGATTTCTTTTTTTATAATAAAAAAATATAATGCGTCGTAACATACTAGCTTATCTTGCAATTTTCGGACCAGGCATCG
>CAZRAK010000044.1:0-13084 GCA_964598135.1 uncultured Campylobacterales bacterium | reverse complement strand
ACAGTTAAACAAGTTTCTCTCGCCAAAGGCGTAGCTTCAGTCGCGAGGAATTTTTCTTGGGCTTTGCCCAATAAAAAAGGGATAATTAAATGAAAAAAATAGTTTTATTAGCACTTAGTGCATCAATAGTATTTGCAACCAATGGAGATAACCTAATAGGTCTTGGTGCACAATCAAGAGCAATGGGAGGGGTAGGAATTGCAACCTATTTTGGAGCAGAAAATATTTTGGCAAATCCAGCCGTAATAGCAAAGACAAAAGGTGCCGAAGTAGACTTTGGAGCGACACTTTTTATGCCAGATGTTAGAGCAAATGGAGTGAAAAGTGGTGCAGATATGAGTATTATGCCCGAAGTTTTTTCATCAATGCAGATAAATGATAGTTGGACATTTGGTATAGGTATGTTTGGAGCAGCTGGTATGGGGGTTGATTATAGAGGTAGTAGTGATAACACTCTTGTAGATGCTAGAACAAATCTTATGCTCATGAAGTTTGCCCCAGCACTCTCTTATCATGTTAATAATTTAGGTTTTGGGATTGCTCCAATTATCCAATATGGTTCATTAAATATCGCTTATGATTTGACAAATTTTGGTGGTGGAGCAGTTGGAAAAGGTTCAAGTGATCATTTTGGACTAGGATTTGAGTTGGGATTTACCTATGATGTCAATAGAGATTTAACTCTAGGTTTGGTTTATAAATCCAAGATAGGCATGACTTATAAAGACACACTAAGTGTGGCATCACATCCTTTTACTCTGCCATCGTTTGGTAGTCCTTTTGCCTCTGATTTTTCTGATGATTTAGACCAGCCAGCAGAGTATGGATTTGGAATATCATACAATATAAATAATTTGAATCTCTCTTTTGATTATAAGAAGATAAAGTGGGGTAGTGCGAAAGGATATAAAGAGTTTGGCTGGAAAGATCAAAATGTTTATGCCATTGGTGCAAAGTATGAGAAAAATGCAACTTGGTATGGTATAGGGTACAACTATGCAAAAACCCCGATAACAAAATATAACGGAACAACCGCAAAAGGAAAGGCTTTAAATCTGTTTAATTACCTCATGTTCCCTGCAACTTCGCAAAATCATTTTAGTGTTGGAGGAGGAGCTAAAATAACAAAAAATCTATCCTTAGATATGAATGTTTTATACTCTCCAAGCAATACAATAACAGCAATTGGATCACTTGGAACTTTAAAAGTAGAACACTCTGAAACATCAGTTGCTATGTCTTTACGGTACGATTTTTAGTGTTTAATTTCTATTTTTATACTCTTCATAGCTAAACTCTTTTACAATTTGAAAACTCCCATCTTTTTTCAGTATAGCAAGAGATGGGAGTTTTATACCATTGAAAGTTGTATTTTTGACGATGCAGTAGTGAATTTGGTCTTCAAATATAATTGTGTCCCCTATCTTTAAAGGCATATCAAATGAGTAGTCCCCCATAATATCACCTGAGAGACAACTAATTCCTGCTAATTTATAGGTAAATTTTTTTTCATTTGTAAGACTGGAGTATCTGACATCACTTCTATAGGGCATTGCAAGAGTATCTGGCATGTGAGCCTCTGCGGAGGTGTCAAGTATGGCTATATCCATACCATTATGAATTATGTCTAAAACACTTGAAACCAAAACACCACACCTCCAACCAACAGCTTCACCTGGTTCTAAGTAGACTTTAACGCTATACTTTTTACTAAAGGCAACTATTAGTTTTATCAATTTGTCTATATCATAACCATCTTTTGTGATGTGATGACCACCACCAAAATTTACCCATTTCATTTGATGTATATATTTGCCAAATTTTTCTTCTATGGCTGTAAGTACAATTTCTAACTCATCAGCTCCTTGTTCACAAAGAGCATGAAAATGAAAACCCTCCAAGCCATCAAGTAAATTTTCGTCAAACTCTTTTTTTGTTACACCAAATCTACTATTTGCACCACAAGGATTGTATAATTCAACTGGGGCACAGGAGATTTCGGGATTTATTCTTAAGCCACAAGATGCTTTATCTATCGCTTTTTTTCTATATTTTTGCCACTGTGCAAAAGAGTTGAAAACTATGTGTTCACTAATATTTAAAATCTCATCTATATCATCGTCTTTATATGCAGGCGAGTATGTGTGTGTTTCGCCTCCAAACTCTTCATTTGAAAGTTTAGCTTCCCAAAGTCCGCTTGCACAACAGCCATCTAGGTATCTAGAGATTAGAGGTTCAAGATGGTAAAATGCAAAACCTTTGAGAGCCAAGAGTATTTTAGCACCACTTTTTTGTTTTATATAAGAGAGTATTTTTAGATTTTTCTCTACCAATTTTTCCTCACAAATATAGCAAGGAGTTTCTATATTTTTATACATTTTTTAAAACCCAATCTAGCATTTTTGTACTCAAAACTCTTTTTAAAAACCAAAAAAGTGTGGTTGGAAATGTAATCCTATATCTAGGTTTTGGACTTTTGGAGTTGATGATTTTCAAAAGTACTTTATAGACTGCATCACTCCCAAGCGTAAAGGGGTCATTAGTTGTTGATTCAAATCTCTTTATAGCTTTTTTATACTCATTTTCATAAAAACTGCCATCAACTTTTATCTCTTTTTTAAATTTCTCATAAGCATTTTTTCTAAAATTGCTCTTGATGGGTCCTGGTTCTATCAAAATTACATGTATGCCAAAGGGTTTTAATTCTTGTCTTAATGTATCACTAAGTCCCTCAAGTGCGTATTTGCTAGCATTATAAGCACCACGAAATTTCATAGAGATAAAACCAAGAACAGAACTATTTTGGACAATCTTTGGATTTCTGGAATTTCTTAGGAGCTTTAAAGCCTCTTTTGTCACTTCAAAATTTCCAAAAACATTTGTTTCAAATTGCTGTTTTAGGGCATCTTTGCTTAAGTCTTCCAAAGAACCAGGTTGTCCAAATCCTGCATTATTAAAGAGGATATCTAGTTTGTTATCATTATCTTTTGCTATGTACTCTATCACTTGCTTTATATTTTGAGTATTTGTTACATCTAATTTATAAACATTTAAACCCTCATCTTGAAGTTTTTTAACATCTTCTTGATTTCTTGCGGTAGCATAAACTTTATATCCATCAAGATGTAATTGTTTTGCACAAAAATACCCTATCCCGCTAGAGCATCCTGTGATTAAAATAGTAGATTTCATGAAACTATTTTGATTTCATCCTTTTTGTTTGGTACTAAACATAAAAATTCATAATCTTCATCGCCAACGACATCATATGAGTGAGCAACACCAGCGGGAATAAACAAAATATCATCTTTTTTTGCTATTTTTACATCATCACCAATGACAACTTTTGCACTTCCACTAAGCACATACTGCTCGTGCTCTACGCTATTTGTATGAAGTGGCATAGAGCCTTTGCTTTTTATCACAAACTTTCTCATGGCAAAATGTGGAGCCATGTTATTTCCAATAAGAACGCTCATGCTTCCACCAACACCAGCTAAAAGTGGTGAAAATTCATACTCTTTTATATTTTTTATCATGTTTTTTCCTTTATTTTTGATATTTTATTATATAATTTTAAAATATTAGCTAAAGAGGATAAATTGAGTATAAAAAAACTTATTTTAATAGGAGCTTCGACAGGAGGTCCTGGTCAAATACAAAAAATAATAAAATCGATAAAAAAAGATTTTAATGGAACTATTATTATGGCTCAACACATGCAAAGCGAGTATTTGCAAAGTTTTGTCAAACAGCTTGATAATAACTGTAGTTTAGAAGTCAAGCTTTCAGTTGATAAGCTAAAAATTGAGCCAAGAAAGGTATATATTTTGCTAAATAATTGTGAAGTACAAGAACAAAATGGAGAGCTTAAATTTTATAAATATAATAAACCCCTTAACTACTCCCCAAATATAAACCTTCTATTTAGCTCAGTTGCAAAGATAAAAAAAGATATAAAAATATTAGGTATAATACTTACTGGAATTGGAGATGATGGAGCTAAGGGAGCACTTGATTTGGCAAATCAAGGAGCGATTTGTATGAATGAAAGCGAAGAGAGTTCGATAGTATATGGTATGCCAAAATCAGCGCATGAGCTTAATCCATCAGCACCACAGTTGAGTATAGATACAATATGTGAAGAGATAGGAAAATTTTAAATGTTTAATTTTTTCAAAAAAAAGCCTAAGATAGAAATAGAAAAAAAGTATGCAATAATAGAATCTTTTGAAGATATTGAAGAGTTGATAACATACTTTAAAAAAGAGACAGGGATAGATTTTTTTAATAAAAAGCAGATAATAAAAAATAAATTGATGATTTTTTGTAGAAAAAGAGAAATCTTCAGTTTTAAACTTCTATTTGATAAAATTTTAGAAGATAGAGGTTTAAAACAAGAACTTGTAGATTATTTAACTGTAAACGAGACATACTTTTTTAGAGAGATACCACAAATTGAGCAAATGGTACAAAAAGCCAAGAAATTGGGGTATAAGGTAGAGATTTTATGTGCACCAAGCTCATCAGGGGAAGAGCCATATACGATAGCGATTATGCTCTTAGAAGCTGGATTTCAACAATCAGATTTTCATATAATTGGAATAGACATTAGCGAAAAAATTATCTCAAAAGCACATGAGGCAAAGTATAATGAAAGAAGTTTGCACCGTGTTAGCAATGAGCTAAAATCAAAATATTTTACAAAAGAGGGTGAATTTTTTATTTTAAAAAATATCATTAAAGATAGAGTCTCTTTTAGATGTGTCAATATCTTCGATGAAAGTTTATCCACTCTTAGAAAATTTGATTTTGTATTTTCTAGAAATATGATGATTTATTTTGACCAAGAGACAAGGATAAAAGCAAAAAATATCCTCCAAAAACTATTAAAAAGACCAGAGGATACTATATGTTTTGGTCACGCTGATATGGTTAGCTAAAAAGTAAGAAGTGGTTTTCCTGATTTTGCCCAATCACTAAGTAAAACCCCAGTATAAAAAAGTTCAACACTACAAGCCTCAAGAGAGGTTTGGATTCCAAGATTTTCACTGCATTTTTTGCATGCTACTACTCTAACACCAGCTTCGCTCGTCTCTTTTACCAATTTTTGAAAATGCTCATCTTTGACTAAAAGTTTTTGAGAAGCTCCCCAAATCAAAAGAGTAACTTCACTAAACCAACCTTTTAATTTTGCATTTTTTGCGTATAAAAGAACCATATTTTCAGCTGTTTCTCTATTGTCTGTGCTCCAAACTATCATTATCTCATTTTTCATTTTTCATCCTTTATTTCATAAGTTTCATCTGGTTTCATCTCTATGATTTTCCAAGGCAGTCCTTGTTTATTCAACTCTTCCATAAACGGTAAGGCATCAAAGTTTTCTATGTTATAAACCCCTTTGCCACTCCATATATTTTCTAAAATCATTTTTGCTCCAATCATCGCTGGCACACCTGTGGTATAGCTTACTGCTTGTGCACCTGTTTCTCGATAACATACTTGATGGTCACAAGTATTATAGATATATACTTTTTTTCTTTTTCCATCTTTAATGCCATTGATAACACAGCCTATATTTGTCAAGCCAATAGTTCTAGCTCCCAAACTAGCTGGGTCTGGCAGTAGTTTTGCCAAAAGCTCTATAGGGATTATTTTTGCACCATTTACCTCTACTTCGTCAATCCTTAGCATCCCAACATTTTTTAAGCACTGCATGTGAGTTAAGTAGCTTTGTCCAAAAGTCATAAAAAATCTTATTCGTTTTAAGCCTTTTATATTTTTACAAAGCGACTCCATCTCTTCATGATATAAAAGATAACTCTCTTTTACTCCAATTTTAGGATAATCCCACTTCATCATAATTTCCATAGGTTTTGTCTCTATCCAGTTACCCTCTTGCCAGTATCTTCCATTTGCACTAACTTCTCGCAGATTAATTTCAGGGTTAAAATTTGTAGCAAAAGCATAGCCGTGATTACCTGCATTGCAATCAAGTATATCTATATAATTTATCTCATCAAAGAGGTATTGTTGGGCATAAGCACAAAAAACATTTGTAGCTCCAGGGTCAAAACCACTTCCTAAAAGTGCCATGATGCCTGAGTTTTTAAACTCTTCATCTCTTGCCCACTGCTCTTTGTACTCAAATTTTGCCAAGTCCGGATGTTCATAATTTGCAGTATCAAGATAATCAACTTTTGTTTTGATGCATGCGTCCATGATAGTTAAATCTTGATAGGGAAGAGCGATATTCATCACTAAATCAGGCTTGACCTTTTCTATTAAAGTTATTAATTCGTCTATATTATCAGCATCAACATGAGCAGTTTTTATTTCAATGCCTAACTCATCTTTCACCTCTTTTGCTATTTGGTCGCATTTAGATTTTGTTCTGCTAGCTAGCGTGATTTCACTAAAAATATCACTATTCATAGCACACTTTTTAACAGTGACCCTACTAACACCACCTGCACCAATAATCAAAACTTTTGCCATAAATTCTCCCCCAACAGGGGTCAGGGTTAAACTTTAAACTTTTTAAAAAGTTTAAAGTTTAACCCTGACCCCTGTTGGGGGAGAATTTATGGCAAAAGTTTTGATTATTGGTGCAGGTGGTGTTAGTAGGGTCACTGTTAAAAAGTGTGCTATGAATAGTGATATTTTTAGTGAAATCACGCTAGCTAGCAGAACAAAATCTAAATGCGACCAAATAGCAAAAGAGGTGAAAGATGAGTTAGGCATTGAAATAAAAACTGCTCATGTTGATGCTGATAATATAGACGAATTAATAACTTTAATAGAAAAGGTCAAGCCTGATTTAGTGATGAATATCGCTCTTCCCTATCAAGATTTAACTATCATGGACGCATGCATCAAAACAAAAGTTGATTATCTTGATACTGCAAATTATGAACATCCGGACTTGGCAAAATTTGAGTACAAAGAGCAGTGGGCAAGAGATGAAGAGTTTAAAAACTCAGGCATCATGGCACTTTTAGGAAGTGGTTTTGACCCTGGAGCTACAAATGTTTTTTGTGCTTATGCCCAACAATACCTCTTTGATGAGATAAATTATATAGATATACTTGATTGCAATGCAGGTAATCACGGCTATGCTTTTGCTACAAATTTTAACCCTGAAATTAATCTGCGAGAAGTTAGTGCAAATGGAAGATACTGGCAAGAGGGTAACTGGATAGAGACAAAACCTATGGAAATTATGATGAAGTGGGATTATCCTAAAATTGGAGTAAAAGAGAGTTATCTTTTATATCATGAAGAGATGGAGTCGCTTTGTAAAAATATAAAAGGCTTAAAACGAATAAGATTTTTTATGACTTTTGGACAAAGCTACTTAACTCACATGCAGTGCTTAAAAAATGTTGGGATGCTAAGGATTGACGAAGTAGAGGTAAATGGTGCAAAAATAATCCCTATAGAGCTTTTGGCAAAACTACTGCCAGACCCAGCTAGTTTGGGAGCTAGAACTATTGGCTTGACAAATATAGGCTGTGTTATCAATGGCATTAAAGATGGAAAAAGAAAAAAAGTATATATCTATAATACTTGTGACCATCAAGTATGTTATCGAGAAACAGGTGCACAAGCAGTAAGCTATACCACAGGTGTGCCAGCGATGATTGGAGCAAAAATGATTTTAGAAAATATATGGAGTGGCAAAGGGGTTTATAACATAGAAAACTTTGATGCCTTACCGTTTATGGAAGAGTTGAATAAACAAGGACTGCCTTGGAAAATCATAGAGATGAAACCAGATGAAACTTATGAAATAAAGGATGAAAAATGAAAAATGAGATAATGATAGTTTGGAGCACAGACAATAGAGAAACAGCTGAAAATATGGTTCTTTTATACGCAAAAAATGCAAAATTAAAAGGTTGGTTTAGTGAAGTTACTCTTTTGATTTGGGGAGCTTCTCAAAAACTTTTAGTCAAAGATGAGCATTTTCAAAAATTGGTAAAAGAGACGAGCGAAGCTGGTGTTAGAGTAGTAGCATGCAAAAAATGCAGTGAAAATCTTGGAATCCAAACCTCTCTTGAGGCTTGTAGTGTTGAACTTTTTTATACTGGGGTTTTACTTAGTGATTGGGCAAAATCAGGAAAACCACTTCTTACTTTTTAGCTAACCATATCAGCGTGACCAAAACATATAGTATCCTCTGGTCTTTTTAATAGTTTTTGGAGGATATTTTTTGCTTTTATCCTTGTCTCTTGGTCAAAATAAATCATCATATTTCTAGAAAATACAAAATCAAATTTTCTAAGAGTGGATAAACTTTCATCGAAGATATTGACACATCTAAAAGAGACTCTATCTTTAATGATATTTTTTAAAATAAAAAATTCACCCTCTTTTGTAAAATATTTTGATTTTAGCTCATTGCTAACACGGTGCAAACTTCTTTCATTATACTTTGCCTCATGTGCTTTTGAGATAATTTTTTCGCTAATGTCTATTCCAATTATATGAAAATCTGATTGTTGAAATCCAGCTTCTAAGAGCATAATCGCTATCGTATATGGCTCTTCCCCTGATGAGCTTGGTGCACATAAAATCTCTACCTTATACCCCAATTTCTTGGCTTTTTGTACCATTTGCTCAATTTGTGGTATCTCTCTAAAAAAGTATGTCTCGTTTACAGTTAAATAATCTACAAGTTCTTGTTTTAAACCTCTATCTTCTAAAATTTTATCAAATAGAAGTTTAAAACTGAAGATTTCTCTTTTTCTACAAAAAATCATCAATTTATTTTTTATTATCTGCTTTTTATTAAAAAAATCTATCCCTGTCTCTTTTTTAAAGTATGTTATCAACTCTTCAATATCTTCAAAAGATTCTATTATTGCATACTTTTTTTCTATTTCTATCTTAGGCTTTTTTTTGAAAAAATTAAACATTTAAAATTTTCCTATCTCTTCACATATTGTATCTATACTCAACTGTGGTGCTGATGGATTAAGCTCATGCGCTGATTTTGGCATACCATATACTATCGAACTCTCTTCGCTTTCATTCATACAAATCGCTCCTTGATTTGCCAAATCAAGTGCTCCCTTAGCTCCATCATCTCCAATTCCAGTAAGTATTATACCTAATATTTTTATATCTTTTTTTATCTTTGCAACTGAGCTAAATAGAAGGTTTATATTTGGGGAGTAGTTAAGGGGTTTATTATATTTATAAAATTTAAGCTCTCCATTTTGTTCTTGTACTTCACAATTATTTAGCAAAATATATACCTTTCTTGGCTCAATTTTTAGCTTATCAACTGAAAGCTTGACTTCTAAACTACAGTTATTATCAAGCTGTTTGACAAAACTTTGCAAATACTCGCTTTGCATGTGTTGAGCCATAATAATAGTTCCATTAAAATCTTTTTTTATCGATTTTATTATTTTTTGTATTTGACCAGGACCTCCTGTCGAAGCTCCTATTAAAATAAGTTTTTTTATACTCAATTTATCCTCTTTAGCTAATATTTTAAAATTATATAATAAAATATCAAAAATAAAGGAAAAAACATGATAAAAAATATAAAAGAGTATGAATTTTCACCACTTTTAGCTGGTGTTGGTGGAAGCATGAGCGTTCTTATTGGAAATAACATGGCTCCACATTTTGCCATGAGAAAGTTTGTGATAAAAAGCAAAGGCTCTATGCCACTTCATACAAATAGCGTAGAGCACGAGCAGTATGTGCTTAGTGGAAGTGCAAAAGTTGTCATTGGTGATGATGTAAAAATAGCAAAAAAAGATGATATTTTGTTTATTCCCGCTGGTGTTGCTCACTCATATGATGTCGTTGGCGATGAAGATTATGAATTTTTATGTTTAGTACCAAACAAAAAGGATGAAATCAAAATAGTTTCATGAAATCTACTATTTTAATCACAGGATGCTCTAGCGGGATAGGGTATTTTTGTGCAAAACAATTACATCTTGATGGATATAAAGTTTATGCTACCGCAAGAAATCAAGAAGATGTTAAAAAACTTCAAGATGAGGGTTTAAATGTTTATAAATTAGATGTAACAAATACTCAAAATATAAAGCAAGTGATAGAGTACATAGCAAAAGATAATGATAACAAACTAGATATCCTCTTTAATAATGCAGGATTTGGACAACCTGGTTCTTTGGAAGACTTAAGCAAAGATGCCCTAAAACAGCAATTTGAAACAAATGTTTTTGGAAATTTTGAAGTGACAAAAGAGGCTTTAAAGCTCCTAAGAAATTCCAGAAATCCAAAGATTGTCCAAAATAGTTCTGTTCTTGGTTTTATCTCTATGAAATTTCGTGGTGCTTATAATGCTAGCAAATACGCACTTGAGGGACTTAGTGATACATTAAGACAAGAATTAAAACCCTTTGGCATACATGTAATTTTGATAGAACCAGGACCCATCAAGAGCAATTTTAGAAAAAATGCTTATGAGAAATTTAAAAAAGAGATAAAAGTTGATGGCAGTTTTTATGAAAATGAGTATAAAAAAGCTATAAAGAGATTTGAATCAACAACTAATGACCCCTTTACGCTTGGGAGTGATGCAGTCTATAAAGTACTTTTGAAAATCATCAACTCCAAAAGTCCAAAACCTAGATATAGGATTACATTTCCAACCACACTTTTTTGGTTTTTAAAAAGAGTTTTGAGTACAAAAATGCTAGATTGGGTTTTAAAAAATGTATAAAAATATAGAAACTCCTTGCTATATTTGTGAGGAAAAATTGGTAGAGAAAAATCTAAAAATACTCTCTTATATAAAACAAAAAAGTGGTGCTAAAATACTCTTGGCTCTCAAAGGTTTTGCATTTTACCATCTTGAACCTCTAATCTCTAGATACCTAGATGGCTGTTGTGCAAGCGGACTTTGGGAAGCTAAACTTTCAAATGAAGAGTTTGGAGGCGAAACACACACATACTCGCCTGCATATAAAGACGATGATATAGATGAGATTTTAAATATTAGTGAACACATAGTTTTCAACTCTTTTGCACAGTGGCAAAAATATAGAAAAAAAGCGATAGATAAAGCATCTTGTGGCTTAAGAATAAATCCCGAAATCTCCTGTGCCCCAGTTGAATTATACAATCCTTGTGGTGCAAATAGTAGATTTGGTGTAACAAAAAAAGAGTTTGACGAAAATTTACTTGATGGCTTGGAGGGTTTTCATTTTCATGCTCTTTGTGAACAAGGAGCTGATGAGTTAGAAATTGTACTTACAGCCATAGAAGAAAAATTTGGCAAATATATACATCAAATGAAATGGGTAAATTTTGGTGGTGGTCATCACATCACAAAAGATGGTTATGATATAGACAAATTGATAAAACTAATAGTTGCCTTTAGTAAAAAGTATAGCGTTAAAGTCTACTTAGAACCAGGTGAAGCTGTTGGTTGGAGGTGTGGTGTTTTGGTTTCAAGTGTTTTAGACATAATTCATAATGGTATGGATATAGCCATACTTGACACCTCCGCAGAGGCTCACATGCCAGATACTCTTGCAATGCCCTATAGAAGTGATGTCAGATACTCCAGTCTTACAAATGAAAAAAAATTTACCTATAAATTAGCAGGAATTAGTTGTCTCTCAGGTGATATTATGGGGGACTACTCATTTGATATGCCTTTAAAGATAGGGGACACAATTATATTTGAAGACCAAATTCACTACTGCATCGTCAAAAATACAACTTTCAATGGTATAAAACTCCCATCTCTTGCTATACTGAAAAAAGATGGGAGTTTTCAAATTGTAAAAGAGTTTAGCTATGAAGAGTATAAAAATAGAAATTAAACACTAAAAATCGTACCGTAAAGACATAGCAACTGATGTTTCAGAGTGTTCTACTTTTAAAGTTCCAAGTGATCCAATTGCTGTTATTGTATTGCTTGGAGAGTATAAAACATTCATATCTAAGGATAGATTTTTTGTTATTTTAGCTCCTCCTCCAACACTAAAATGATTTTGCGAAGTTGCAGGGAACATGAGGTAATTAAACAGATTTAAAGCCTTTCCTTTTGCGGTTGTTCCGTTATATTTTGTTATCGGGGTTTTTGCATAGTTGTACCCTATACCATACCAAGTTGCATTTTTCTCATACTTTGCACCAATGGCATAAACATTTTGATCTTTCCAGCCAAACTCTTTATATCCTTTCGCACTACCCCACTTTATCTTCTTATAATCAAAAGAGAGATTCAAATTATTTATATTGTATGATATTCCAAATCCATACTCTGCTGGCTGGTCTAAATCATCAGAAAAATCAGAGGCAAAAGGACTACCAAACGATGGCAGAGTAAAAGGATGTGATGCCACACTTAGTGTGTCTTTATAAGTCATGCCTATCTTGGATTTATAAACCAAACCTAGAGTTAAATCTCTATTGACATCATAGGTAAATCCCAACTCAAATCCTAGTCCAAAATGATCACTTGAACCTTTTCCAACTGCTCCACCACCAAAATTTGTCAAATCATAAGCGATATTTAATGAACCATATTGGATAATTGGAGCAATCCCAAAACCTAAATTATTAACATGATAAGAGAGTGCTGGGGCAAACTTCATGAGCATAAGATTTGTTCTAGCATCTACAAGAGTGTTATCACTACTACCTCTATAATCAACCCCCATACCAGCTGCTCCAAACATACCTATACCAAATGTCCAACTATCATTTATCTGCATTGATGAAAAAACTTCGGGCATAATACTCATATCTGCACCACTTTTCACTCCATTTGCTCTAACATCTGGCATAAAAAGTGTCGCTCCAAAGTCTACTTCGGCACCTTTTGTCTTTGCTATTACGGCTGGATTTGCCAAAATATTTTCTGCTCCAAAATAGGTTGCAATTCCTACCCCTCCCATTGCTCTTGATTGTGCACCAAGACCTATTAGGTTATCTCCATTGGTTGCAAATACTATTGATGCACTAAGTGCTAATAAAACTATTTTTTTCATTTAATTATCCCTTTTTTATTGGGCAAAGCCCAAGAAAAATTCCTCGCGACTGAAGCTACGCCTTTGGCGAGAGAAACTTGTTTAACTGT
>CAZRAK010000043.1:0-13769 GCA_964598135.1 uncultured Campylobacterales bacterium | reverse complement strand
GCCGACACGGTGATTTTCAGTCACCTGCTCTACCGACTGAGCTATCAAGCCACTTATTTTAAGAATGAAATTATAGCCTAATAACTTTAATATTTCCTTTTATCCAGCTCCATTTACATGCTTAGTTATCGAAAAAAATCTTCTATATTTACTTGTAAAGATTTTGATATTTTATATAAATGTTCAATATTAAAATGTTTATTATATTTGTTGTTTTCACAATTTGAAAAAAATGCTACAGATTTTATGCCGATATCTAAAGCCAAATCCAATTGAGCAAGTTTTTTATTATTTCTAAAATACTTGACATTTTTAGAAATTTTTTTATGAAATTCTAAAATCTCTTTTTTAGATGAGTTACCAAAATTTATTTCCATTTCAAATTTATCCCATAGAGTTAATTTAAAATTAAACTTTATAGTTATATAATGAAGAAGTCTTTATCCTATAGGATAAAACAAAGGAGAGGGGTAAGAGAGCGTAGATTACTTTCAATATAATACAATAGAGCTGATAATATTATTTAGCATAAAAACCTTTCACGGAATTTTACCATAAACTCTAGAAAATGAGACAAAATAACAACAGCGAATAAAAAGGTGGGCATCAATTGCATAAGCATTTTAATAGCAAAATTTTGTATCTCATTTCTATTGTATTTTTCATTGTAGTTGTAATAAAAATATTTATTGATTATAATTTTTCTATAAATAGTGAATATGATTTTGTGAAAAAAGAGGCCGAAGTTTTAAATACCTATTCTGTTGCTTATATAAATTATTATCAGAAACTTTTTGCTGATAATATTATACCTTTAAATAGAAGTACTCTAAAAGCTCTACCTTTATATAGTTCAAGCTTTATTTCAAATGTATTTTCAAAAAACAATAAATTTCACATTATTTTGCGTACTGTATCAAACAGAGGTAGAAATCCTAGAAATAGCGCCAATAAAGAGGAGCTAAGAGCTATTGAGTACTTTAAAAAAAATAGAAATAGTAAAGAATATTTTAAAAAAAATAGTGATTATTATCAATATGCTTCGGTATTAAGAGTGCAGAAGAAATATGTTCCTAAATTTATAAAAGAGAGAAACTCTGCGGCATATAATTATAAACTAGGAGATGTAAGAGGAATTATCAGTATAAAGATACCAATAAAAGATATAAATAATTATTTTTTTAAAAATTTTCTAGAACCGATTATATATGACTCTATTTTATTTATATTGCTTTTCTTGGGCACTTCTCACATAATCCGTAAAACTAAAAATATAAATCAGTTTTTAGAAAGAGAGATAAAAGAGAAAACTCTTCAACTCAGTGCGGTTTATCTAAGTGATAAACTAACAAAGTTACCAAATAGAAATCAGCTTATTGAAGATATAAGTAGAGCAAAAAATTTAAAATTATTGCATTTGGCTTTTATAAATATAGATGGTTTTAAAGATATAAATAATTTTTATGGCTATGATATAGGAGATAAGATTTTAAAAGAGTTGGGGAAAATTTTAAAAGAGAATTGTTGCTGTAAAAGTGCTATTATTTATAAACTTCCAAGTGATGAGTATGCACTATTTTCAGATGATTATATACCCAAAGAAGAGTTTTTAGAAGCTGTTCATAATCTTATAAATATTATTGATAAAACAGAGTTTGATATTGAGGATAACAGTATTTTAATATCTCTTGGTTGCGGTATAGCAACTGGTACAAAAAATATTATGAGAAAAGCAGATATGGCACTAAGGATGGCTAAGAATGAAAACAAAAATATAGTTGTTTATAATAATAATTTGGATTTATCAACAAAAATCAAAGAAAATACAAAGAAAATATCTCTTCTTCGCAATGCAATAGAAAATAATAATATAACTCCTTATTTTCAACCAATATATAACTTAAGAAGTAAAAATATCGAAAAATATGAGTGCTTGGTTCGTATAGTTCAAAATAATGGTGTAGTTGTTCCACCTAGTGAATTTTTAGATATTGCTATGAAATCCAAGCAATATCCAAGTATAACAAAAAGTATGCTAGATAAATCATTTGAATTTTTTAAAGATAAAAATTATGAATTTTCTATAAACTTGTCTATATTGGACATTGTAAATAGTGATACTATTAAACATATTATTAATAAACTACAGGAGTGTAATAATCCACAAAAAGTTGTTTTTGAAATAATAGAAGATGATGAGATAAAAAATTTTGAAAAGGTGAAAGAGTTTATAGAGACTATTAAAAAATTTGGTTGTAAATTTGCTATAGATGATTTTGGTAGTGGATATTCAAATTTTTCATATATTTATGAGTTAAATTTGGATTATATTAAAATTGATGCTTCTTTGGTTAAATATATAACAACTGATGATAAATCAAAAATAATAACAAAAGCGATTATCGACTTTGCATCGGCTTTGAATATTAAAACTATAGCCGAATATGTTGAAGATAAAGAGTCTTTAGAGTTGCTTCAAAAATTAGGTGTAGATTTTATACAAGGTTACTATATAGGAAAACCAAGTGAGTCATTGATATAATTTTTTTATAATCTTTCATAAAATATAATAATTTTTTCAAAAATTAATCTTTAAACTCTATTTTTATTTACTGTTTTATTGCTTTTGCTATGGCTTTAAATTTATCCTTTAATTCAATAAAAACTCCAACCAAGATTGGATCAAAATGTTTTCCACTTCCTTCTATGATTATTTTTTCCGATTTCTCAAAACTGATAGGTTGTTTATAGTATCTTCTGCTTATAAGCGCATCATATACATCGACTAGTGCCATCATTCTTGCTTCTAGAGGAATATCTTCTTTTTTAAGGTTGCATGGATATCCGCTGCCATCCCATTTTTCATGGTGATAGTATGCTATATTGTATGCTATTTTTAAAAATTGATTATTTTTATTATTTTTTATGGCGTTTGCCATAATATTTCTACCTATTTCGCTATGTTGTTTCATTATTTCAAATTCATCTTTATCTAGTTTTCCAGGTTTTTTTAATATATGATCTGGAATACCGACTTTTCCTATGTCATGAAGTGGAGTAGCTCGATAAACTAACTCCTGAAAATTTTTAGTAAAATAATTTTTATATAAATTATGTTTAAATAGATAATTAGCTAAATATCTCATATACTCTTTTGTCCTTAATATATGAGCTCCCGTTTCTGCATCTCTTGTTTCTGCAACTAAAGACATACTGTCAATTGTTTCAGAGTGAGCTTTTGTTAGCTCTTCAAGGAATATTTTTCTCTCTTTGTAATAGAAGATTATAAAAATTATATTTGTCAAAAAGAAAAAGATAAAATATGGAGTTAAAAAATATCCAAGTGAGATATAAATAGATTGATTTAAAAAATATAATCCTATAAAAAAATAAAAAATAGTTGATCCTGAAAAAACCAATAAAGCATTAATGTATAATTTCTTATATATCAAAAATAAAATAGTAAGAGAAAACAGAAATGAAATAAATAAGTTTATGGCTTTTAGTATTTGAGGTTGGTAAATGGTTGTGTTATTTAGAATATTATCAATAAGTGTAGCGTGTACAAAAACACCTGGTATACTCTGCCCTGTTGATATGATATAGTGGTCATGCAGTCCTGCGGCAGAAGTACCGATGAGCACAAATTTACCAAGCAGTCTGTTTTTATTAAACTTTCCAGAAAGTATATCTACTGCGGATATGGTTTTATACCATTTTTTGTTATGAAAATTTAGTAATATATTTGAATTTTTATCCATTTTAAAGGTGTGATTTAAGATAGATACTTCAGAATTTTTGATATTTATCTTATCGAGATTCATAAGATTAGCAAGCCCAAAAGATGGTATAAAATATTTTTTATATCGGATAAACGAAGGAACTCTTCTAAGTATCCCATCTTTATCTTCTTGCGCATTTAAAAAGCCTATATTTTTGGAGCTTTTTTGAAATAAATCAAGATTACACAACATATATGGCGAAGTGTATGTTGCATTTATATTTCCAAAATTGTATATATTGTTTTTAGGAATATAGCATTTTGAATTTTTATCATTTGTGAGGTAAACAGGCATAGTTACTTGAGAGATAGATAGTTGATTTGCAAATATTTTGTCATTGTCAAAAAGTGTTTTATTTACGCCAGAGATTTTTATAGTGTTTCCTAAGTAATTTTTGAAAAATATTTTTATCTGATTTAGTGAGGTTTTGTCTTTTTCAGGAAAGATGATGTCTATGCCTATGTTTGCAGGTTTTGCATTTGAGATATTAGCAATGAGTTTTGCTAATATCAATCTTGACCAAGGCCATTGTCCTAGATATTTCAGGCTTTTCTCATCTATATCAACAATTACTACTGAAGAATTTTTATCTTTTTTGCTGGTATCTATCATAGCGTGAGATATATCATAAAGTTTATAATCAAAATACTCTATGTAATCACTTTTATAAATGGCAAAATATATCACTATTGTAAAAAGGAGTCCGTAGAGTATTTTGAGGTATTTCATTATGATTATCTATCTGATAAAAAGCTCAACCGTACGATTTTTTGGTTCTGAAATGCCATCTTTTGTTGGAATTAGAAGATCTTTTTCACCATAAGCTTCAGCCTTTAGATTATTTAAATTAGCATTTTTTGAAAGTATCCATTTTTTTATCTCTTTTGCTCTTTTCGCAGAGAGTTTTAGATTTGATGCTTGTGAGCCTTTTGTATCTGTGTGACCAATTATACTAACATCGCAAGGTGCCCTTTGGCGTATAAGTTTGTATATATAAGGAAGCATACTAAGAGATTCATTAGTTAATTTACTAGTTCCATTTTTAAAATACAGATAGACATAAGCGGGCTTTAGAGGAAGAGCTTTTATAGCGCTCTTAAATCTCTTATTCATCTCATCTTTTGACATTTGTTTGATATCGCTTGGTTTTTCTTCACTTGATGTTAAGTTTACATAGTTCCCTGGTTTATCAATCGTAACTGAACCAGCTTTTGTTTGAACAACTATGGCATTGTGAGATTTGTTATTATCAACCAAAACTACCGTAGTAGTGTGTACAGGATTTTGCATTAGTGATGCTATTAGCATACTAACCCAAGTTAAAATTACTGCTACTTCCATAATTATCTAACCTCCACATAAAATTTAGTACCACGAATTCCAATAGTACCCTCAGGAACTCTAAAGTGTACTGCTTTTGGTGCTAATTTTCCTATCTTTCCAGATTCAAAAGTTACCAAACCTTTTTTCATATCTAAATCAAAAGTAAATTTATTGTTTGATGGTTGAAATAGGTATTTATCAATTGAAAGTATGCTATTTTCTCCCAAGGAAAGAAGTGTTCCATCATGAAAGATAACTCCAATAGAACTATCTTTTTTAGTTATGAGAATATCTCCATTTTGAAGCTGATTTCCAACATTTAACTCTATATTTTCCTTTGCCCTTTTTGCATAAACTTTACCAGTAGTATTTTTTACAATTGCAATATTGCCTGCAAGCAAAAAAGATACTAGTAAAACAAAGCTTAGTACCAAGCGAAACATTCTATCCCCTTTTTTATATAATATTTTGTTCAATGATACTAAAATATAGTTTAAAAACTACCAAAAAGGTAATTATTACTAATATAAATATTATTTTTTGAAGCATTCCTGAGAGATAAAAGTTATGCAAGCAACCTTTGATGGTAGAGACTTAAAAAATTTAGTTACTTTTAAAACTATGGTATAATTCGAGATGAAGAATAAAATCTTTTTAATAATTTCCGTATTTTTAACTTTTATGTTGCTTGCACTATCTTTTTCTGTCTATTTGATTCATGAATCAACTACCCAATCTCTTATTATTAAACAATTAGCAAGTAAAACAAAAGAGAGAGTCGATTTTTTTAGTGAAATTATCAAGCATGAAACACGAATACTAACAGCAATATCAAAAAATAAAGATTTACTATTGTTCGTTCAATCAAACAATGATAAAAAAGCTGTTGAAAATCTTTTTATCACAATAGAACAAACTGAAGATGATATTTATGATATAAGATTTATTGGCATGAATGGTAAGGAGATTATAAGAGTTAATAACTATAAGACTCCCCAAGTAGTTAAACAAAAAGATTTGCAAGATAAACATGATAGGTATTATTTTAAAGAGGCTATAAAGAAAAATAAAGGAGAAATTTATTATTCAAATATTGATTTGAACCTTGAGCATGGAGTTGTGCAAAAATCAAAAATACCAACTATAAGAATAGCAACCCCTATCATAGTCAAAGGAATTAAAAAAGGTATAGTTATCATGAATGTTAATATGGAAGAATACCTAGAAAATATCCAAAAAGCTACACTTCATTATATAAATTTGATTTATGGTGACGGATGTGTTATCGTTGGTAAAGGAAGTAAGTATAATCTGAACAAAAACTACAAAATAAAAACAAATGTACTTAGCATATATCCATTTATACCAAAAAATTTTTCTAAATATAATATTCTTGAAACAAGTAAATTTTCACTCTATAAATTGCCTATTGATACTCCAAAAAAGATTTATATGGTTTTGGTTCCAAGAAAATTTAAAAAGTATTCAGAGCTTGAAAATAGTACAGAACAAATTGTTACTCTTCTCATATTTATAACTTTGCTTGGTTTCCCTTTCGGTTATTTTTTTTCCAGATATATAGAAAGGCAATACTCAGAAAAAATGGATATGAAAAAACTAATTTATATAGATGAGTTGACAAAAATTTATAATAGAAAAGCGTATAACGAAAAGATTCAAGAAAACTTAGATTTATACAAAAGATATAACTCAAAATTTTGCATAGCACTTTATGATATAGATGATTTTAAGAGCATAAATGATATGTATGGGCACATCAATGGGGATAGAGTGTTAAGAGTTATGAGTAAAAATATAAAAAATATTATTCGAAAGACTGATACTCTTTTTAGGGTTGGTGGTGAAGAGTTTATCATCATATTTTCACAAACTACACTTGAAGATGCATATAGAGTATCAGAAAAAATTAGATTGTCAATTGCTTCAAATGAAATCATAAAGGATAAAAAGATCACCATTAGTATGGGACTTAGCGAGATTAGGGCAGATGATGATGCTGATACCATATATAAAAGAGTAGATATATTATTATATAAAGCCAAGCAAGATGGTAAAAATAGAGTATCTTTTATCTAAGCGCCAACTCCTTGAAGATATCTCCTCGCTCTATATAAGAGTTGAATTGGTCTAAACTAGAAGCTGCAGGAGAGAGAAGAGTGATGGTTTTTTTAGTATGGATTTTTTGTATCTCTTTCATAGCGGTTTCAAGATGATGTGAAGCGGTAACAGTTTTGTCTATGCTGTTACAAAAATCCACTATCTTATCTGTGTTTGAACCTATCGCAAAAATTCTTATGCGTAAAGATTTTATCATTTCAAAAAGAGGGCTTAAATCTACTCCTTTGTCATCTCCTCCAAGTATCAATATTAAATCTTCGTTTTTATATCTTTTAATAGCTTCTAAAGTGGCATCTAAGTTTGTGCCTTTTGAGTCGTTTACCCAAACCCTGCCTTTTTTGTCTTTAAAAGCTTCGAGTTTATGAGCATCTGTTTTGAAAGTGTTAAACTTTTTATAATCAATACTTCCTAAAAGAATTTTTTCAGTTGCTAATGCAAACACAGCATCCAACAAGAAAGGAGCTTGAAAATTTACCTTATCTATATTTATATCTAGTTTTTTAGCCAAGTCAAATTCGTCTTTATATGTTATCTTTTTTGCAAATGTTTTTATATTTTCATACTTTTGAGGAATTATCGCTATACTCCCTTCATTCATTCTAAAAAGTGGGCTTAGTTTTGCTTTTTCATAGTTTTTAAAACTGCCATGCCAACTTAGATGGTCTGGTTTTATAGGTAAAAGTAGATAGATTTCAGGGGTGGCAATTTTCGTGTGAAAGAGCATATAAGAGCTAGTTTCGAGGAACCAAATAGTAGCATTTTTATCCAAATTCGCAAGTGGATTTCCTATATTTCCTCCACACTCGCCCCCCTTATCCTTGAAGATAAAATCTAGCATTTGAGTGGTAGTGGTTTTACCGTTTGTCCCACTTATCCATATAGAAAAGGGCATATTTTTTTGGAAAAAATCATACTCACTAATGAGGTTAGTTGCTTTTTTCATAAGAGAATGTTTTAGTGGGAAACTAGGACTTGGTATCTGGATATCAGAGCTGTTTGGATTAAATAGGTTTACAGGAAGTAGTTCATTGCCAAACTCATCAAAACTTTTTTCTTTAAAACAATCATCAAATATCTGACAATTTTTTAGCTTTTTAGCTATTGCTTTTGTTGTTTTTCCGTGTCCAAATAGTGCAATCATCTGATTTTAAGAGCGGTTAATGCTATGATATTTGAGATTAAAGCCATAATCCAAAATCTCACAATTATCTTATTTTCAGCCCAACCTTTTATCTCAAAATGGTGATGAATGGGAGCCATCAAAAAGACTCTTTTCTTTCTAGTTTTAAAACTTCCTACTTGTAAAATTACAGAAACAGTCTCTAGTACAAAAACAAAACCTATCAAAAATAGTAAAATTTCATTTTTCGAGATTATTGCCATATAGCCTATAAAAGCTCCTAAGCTCAAACTTCCACTATCACCCATAAAGACCTCTGCTGGATAACAGTTATACCATAAAAATCCAACAAGTGAGCCAATAAGTGCGGCTGCTATGATAACAACTTCACCAATTCCGCTTATCTTTGGAAGAAGAAGATAGCCACTAAGTATAGCATGACCACTGATATAAACAAAAACGCTAAGACTAAGCATAGATAATACACTAGGTACAGTTGCTAATCCATCAAGTCCGTCAGTTAAATTAACCGCATTGCTTGATGATACCATAACAAGTGCCCAAAAGACAACAGAAAACCAGCCTAGATTTAGCACAGGGTGTTTATAAAAAGGTAGATACAAGTCGCTGTTTAGCATCGTGTTGTTATATAAAAAATATGCTATAGCTAATGCGAAGATAAGTTGCATGAGTATTTTTGATTTTTTGCTCAAACCCGAAGTATTATTTTTATCAATCACTTTTGATATATCATCTTTGATGCCAATTAATCCAAAAAGCAGGATAACTCCAAAACCGATTAGAGCAAAAATATTTGTTAAATTTACGCAAAAAAGTATAGCAATGAGTGCTGAGAAAACTATAACTAGACCACCCATTGTTGGTGTTTTGCTCTTTGCTTGATGAGTTTGAGGAGCTAAAGAGTATATGGGTTGGTTTGCATTTTTATTTTTTGCCCACTTTATAAACTTTGGCATTATATATATACTTAAAATTAATGAAATAAAAAAAGCTATACCAGAGCGGACTGTAATGTACTGAAAAATATTAATATGAGAAACTTGATATAGCCAATATAGCATTAAAAATCCATTTATATTTTATTGAAAGTATTATTTTAGTAAAATATTGCTTATAATCGCATTTAAAAGGTAAAAATATAATGGGCATTCTTCAAAAAACTGTACTTGTTGTTACAGATGGTATCGGCTACAATCCAAACTCAAAGGCAAATGCTTTTGTTAATGCCAACAAACATGCTTATGATAAACTTTTTAAAGAAGTTCCAAATTCGCTTATCAAGACTTCAGGATTGGCCATCGGACTTCCTGATGGACAGATGGGTAACAGCGAAGTGGGACACATGAGTATTGGAACGGGACGAATTATGTATCAAAATCTAGTAAAGATAACTTTAGCTATAAAAGAAAATACTCTAAAAGATAATCCAGCCCTAAAAAATATACTAAAAGTTGACGGTGATATCCATATCATAGGGCTTGTGAGTGATGGTGGAGTACATTCTCACATAAATCATATCATATCACTTGCAAAAATAGCCAAAAATGCTGAAAAAAAAGTTTATCTACACATAATCACAGATGGAAGAGATGTGAGCCCGACTTCGGGTATAAAGTTTGTAAAACAGTTAAAAGATATCTGTGATAAAGATATAAAAATAGCCTCTGTTGGAGGTAGATTTTATGCAATGGATAGAGACAACAGATGGGATAGAGTGGAGCTGGCATATAAAGCGATAGTTGAAGCTAATCCAAAAATAGATGATGATATAGAAGATTATATACAAAATTTCTATAAAAAAAATATAACAGATGAATTTATAGAACCAGTATGTTTTGAGTCATATATGGGTATAAACAAGAGTGATGGGATAATTTTTGCAAACTTTAGAAACGACAGAATGCGAGAAATTTCAAAAGCCATCGGATTTGAGCAATTTGATAGCTTTTTAAGAAAAAATGGTGGATTTAGTTGCATAACTATGACCAAATATGACAGTTCATATCCATTTGAAGTGATGTTTCCTTCAGTACAGCCCAAAAATACTCTAGCAGATGTAATTTCTTTAAATAATTTGTCTCAACTTCATGTAGCCGAGACTGAAAAGTACGCACATGTAACCTTTTTTTTTAATGGTGGAGTAGAAGAGCCAAATAGTGGTGAGAGTAGAATTTTGATACCAAGTCCAAAAGTTGCTACTTATGATTTAGAACCACAGATGAGTAGTGTTCAAGTAGGTGATGCAGTCTTAACTTCTATAGATAGTGGATATGATTTTATAGTAGTTAATTTTGCAAATGGTGATATGGTAGGGCATACGGGAAATTATGATGCAGCAATAAAAGCGGTTGAAGCCGTGGATTTACAGATAGGGAGAATTTGGGATAAATGCAAAGAGAGAGATTATGCTTTTGTTTTGACGAGTGATCACGGAAATTGTGAACAAATGTCAAATAAAAAGAGTGAAATATTGACAAATCATACAACATTTGATGTTTTTTGTTTTGTTAGTGCAAAGGGTGTAAAAAAAGTAAAAAATGGAGGCTTAAACAATATAGCTCCTACAGTTTTGAAATTAATGGGTTTAGAGATTCCAAAAGAGATGGATGAACCACTAGTATAAAGGATAATATGTGAAATTTACAGGTAAAAATGTTTTAGTTACAGGAGCTGCTAGCGGTATAGGTAAGCAAATAGCTACTACTTTAGCAAGCAAGGGTCTTAAGGTTTGGATAAATTATCGTTCTCGCCTTGATGAGGCGGATACTCTAAAAGAAAAAATCGAAGCAAATGGTGGAGTTTGTGCTGTTATTGGTTTCGATATTGCAGATGAGAGTGCTTTTATGGAGGGTATCAAAACTATCATTGATAGTGATGGGGAACTTGCTTATCTAGTAAATAATGCAGGAATTACAAATGATAAACTTGCTATTAGAATGAAGCTTGAAGATTTTGAGTCAGTTATAAAGGTAAATCTCACTTCTGCTTTTGTGGGTTGTCGTGAAGCTTTAAAAGTGATGAATAAAAAAAGATTTGGAAGTATTGTAAATATCGCTTCTATCATAGGTGAAACGGGAAATGTTGGGCAGGTAAACTATAGTGCAAGTAAGGGTGGACTTATCGCTATGACAAAAAGTTTTGCGCTTGAGGGGAGCGCTAGAGGTATTAGATGCAATGCTATAACTCCAGGTTTTATTGCAACACAAATGACTGAAAAATTAAATGATGAAGCGAAGAAAACTTATATAGATAAAATTCCGCTTAAAAGGTTTGGAACTCCTGAAGATATAGCCCAAACAGTAGCTTTTTTACTTAGTGACAATGCTTCTTACATAACAGGAGTTGCCTTAAAAGTAAATGGCGGAATGTACATGTAGCCTATTTTAAAGTTAATTTAGGTAGAATAATAAAAATTTTTAAAGGAGTTAGTGATGGCACTAATTGAAGAAGTAAAAGAAGTTGTTGTTGAGCAATTAAATGTAAATCCTGATGAAGTAAAAGAAGAGTCAAAATTTGTTGAAGATTTGGGTGCTGATTCATTGGATGTAGTAGAACTCGTTATGGCATTAGAAGAAAAATTTGATATCGAAATTCCAGATACTGACGCAGAAAAAATCATAACAGTAAATGACGCTATAAAATACATAGAAGAACATAAATAAAAAATAATTGATTTTTTACACTAGGCAGGATTAGTGTCTAGTGTATTTTTTAAGTAAAAACTAAGGAGTGATTTTGAGAAGAGTAGTTGTTACGGGTTTAGGTATGATTAATTCGGTCGGTTTAGACAAAGAGAGTTCTTTTAAAGCTATAGTTGAAGGAAAATGTGGCATTAAAAGGATTAGTTCATTTGATACAACTAATCACGCAGTAAAAATTGCTGGTGAAATTACTGATTTTGACCCGAAAACTGTTATGAATCCAAAAGATGTAAAAAAAGCAGATAGATTTATTCAGCTTGGTATAAAAGCTGCTGCTGAAGCGATGGAAGATGCTAAATTTGACTCATTTGATGCAGATAGATTTGGTGTTAGTTCAGCCTCTGGCATCGGTGGACTCATAGCAATAGAAAAAAACTCCTTAATTTGTGGTAGCAGAGGTCCAAGAAGAATCTCTCCATTTTTTATCCCATCAGCTCTTGTAAATATGCTTGGTGGTTTTGTTGCAATTGAGCATAAAATCAAAGGTCCAAATATATCTTCAGTAACTGCGTGTGCAGCAGGAACGCATGCGATTAGTGCTGCTGCAAAAAATATAATGATAGGCTCGGCTGATAAGATGCTTGTTGTTGGTGCAGAAGCTGCTATTTGTGCTGTTGGTGTTGGTGGATTTTCATCTATGAAAGCACTCTCTACTAGAAACGATGACCCCTCTCATGCCTCTCGTCCATTTGATAAAGACAGAGATGGTTTTATTATCGGAGAAGGTGCGGGAGCATTAGTACTTGAATCATATGAAGATGCGGTTGCAAGAGGGGCGCATATATATGGCGAACTTATAGGTTTTGGTGAAAGCGGAGATGCTTATCACATCACGACTCCTGCACTTGATGGTGCGTACCGCTCTATGAAAGCTGCATATGAGATGGCAGGAAGTCCAAAAATAGACTATATAAATGCACACGGAACTAGTACGGCTGCAAACGATAAAAATGAAACGGCCGCAGTTAAAGAGCTTTTTGGACAAAATGTACCTTTAATAAGTTCTACAAAAGGGCAAATCGGACATTGTTTAGGAGCTGCTGGAGCTATTGAAGCTGTTGTTTCATTGATGGCCATAAGAGATCAAATTTTACCTCCAACTATAAATCTTGAAAATCCAGATCCTGATTGCGATTTGAATTATATACCAAATAGTGCTAGAAAAGCTAATGTTAATATTGTCATGAGTAACTCCTTTGGCTTTGGTGGAACAAACGGATCAGTTATATTTAAAAAGCTCTAGGGAGGCACCCAAATGGCTACATATCTAGACTTTGAAAAAAGCATAAAAAGCTTAGATGAAGATATATCTAATGCTAAGATAAAAGGTGATATCCCTGCCGTTGAGATTTTACAAAAAAATCTTCAAAAAGAGATATCAAAAGTATATAAAAATTTAAATGATTATCAAAAACTTCAACTTGCTCGTCATCCTGATCGACCATATACTATAGATTATGTCAGACTTATTTTGAAAGATGCTTATGAAATCCATGGGGATAGAGCATTTAGAGATGATAAAGCTATGCTCGCATATCTTGGCTATATAGGAGATAAAAAAGTTATTCTCATTGGTCAACAAAAAGGTCGAGGAACAAAAAATAAACTAAAAAGAAACTTTGGTATGCCTCATCCTGAAGGATATAGAAAAGCTCTTCGTATAGCAAAAATGGCAGAAAAATT
>CAZRAK010000042.1:0-14120 GCA_964598135.1 uncultured Campylobacterales bacterium | reverse complement strand
GGAAACGGCGGCTTAGAGTGTTGTATTCTGAGTATGAATTAGGGTTGACATATCACTATGGAGAGATATACCAAACAAATATCTATTTTATGATCCGAATCCTGAGAGTCCACAAAGTGGCAATTCTTGTGTTGATGGGATTGATAATGACTTTGACAGCAAGGATAAGATGTGCATAAATTTATAACTTGGTTTCAGATAAACTACCCTCATTTGAGAGATGAATTAAAAAACTCTATGCAGAACTTCGATGACAAGGATTTAAATCCATACCATTTAGAACCAGACTGTTGGAGTCTAACTATCTCTCAACTAGCTGTATTTTTTCAATGAAACTTCGCTTTGTGCTCACACTTGACCCATTTAGACACTCAGCTGCTTTCTTGTCTTGCAGCCCCCTTTAACTCTACTCTTCCAGCTTTAACCACCATCCAATAATATTGTTATATTTTATAGCACTTTTTTGGAACCATTTTTCTTGTTTTTTCCAATCAAGATTGCCATTTCCTGCATTAAATTTATCCTCTAATTCTAAAAGCGAAGTAAATCCTTCCAAGATACCGACAATTGCATATCTTGCACCTATGTTATCCATAGGGTTTGATTTTAGAAGAGCCTGAAAGATTTGCAATGCATCGGATTCTTGTTCATTTGCCCAAAGTAGTGCCGCATAATTAAATAATATTCTGATAATATGTCTGTTTTCTATAAAACCCCATGGTAAACTATCTGGAAACTTTCCTTCTCTTAAAATCAAATCCATCGCTTTTTTATAACCTTTTTCCATAAGATTAAATGCTTTTTTAAATTTTCTGTGTTCCAAATAATACTCATGTAATACTGTGTATGGATCAAAAAAATATGGATCTTTTTTAATCATAGAGAGGAGAATTTTCTCACTTTTTTGAAAATTATCCGCAGAAGGGCTATCCAAAAAATTATAGTATATTTCACTTATTTTAAATCTATCTTTGTCAATAAACTCATATGGCTCATCTGAAAAAATAGCCGATCTATTTATAACACAATCCACATCAAATACTTTAGAAGTGATAGATTGAGGTGATATATCAAAATATATTGCCAAATCTTTGACTCTAATACCACCTTTTCCATTAAGACCATTTTGTCTTAGGTAACTATATATAACAGCTGCTGATATAAACTCTGGGTTTTTTGCATTTTGTATCATAGAATTGTTTTTTTGGTTGAGATCTTCAAAAAGCTCTAATGGTAGTTGATTGTTTTTTAGTTTTTCAAAACAAAACCTTCGTATTTGATTTTTTATAGTTGCATAGTTATTATTCATGTAATAATCTCCTGTTTTATCATAAAAATATTATATCAAAATATTTTTTTAGCGACTATATATTTGCACTTATTTTATCGCTCCAGTTTTTACCGATTCTACAATATTGTCATCATAATTATCCATAAATCTATAATTGCTCCTAAAATATGGTACAAATACCATCTTTTCAATCTCTTTCATCTCAACTCCTTTTGTCAGTTTTTATTTCTATTTGATTAGCGATTCATATCTCCTTTTTCCCAATGCAAATATCTCTTAGTTTAAAAATATTCTTCTCGTCCTCTTTTAAGCTAAGCTCTGTATCGCTTGAATACTTAAATCCCATAAAAGATATGATAGAGATAATCGCCATATATATAATGACAAATATTATATTTACAGAGGTGATGATTTCCTGAGTTACTGTTGTGAGCATAATAACCATAAAAACTGTGAAAACTGCCAATATTTGATAATTAAACCTATGTAATCTTGCCGTCATGCTTTCTCTTAGAGTTTTTTGTATATATTTGATTTATGAGCTTTTCTGCTTCATCTTTGCCAATTTCTTGGGTTTTAACACTTGTTGCTGTGCTGTTTCCTTCTTCGTTCATTTTAATTCTCCTTGTTGTGTTGTTTGTTACTCCACTGACTAGATAAAACTACTTTTCATCTTTTTGCTCTTTTTCACCTCTATCATCTGAAAATACATACCCTGATGTTTTTGAACATAAAGCAGTGTTGCTCCAAAGTACAAGAGCAAAGACATGATTATTGTCCCTTGATCACAATAGTGTGGGATAGCACTTCTAAATACCAAATAGACTGTAATTGCCATAAAAGGAAATAGAGGCATAAACAAAATCATGAATCTATTAAATATTTTTATTAGCTGATATATAAATTTAGTTTTTTTACTCACCTCTCTTCTCCTTCACATTGATATATATAAAAGAACTTATCATCCTTTATAAACTTGGTGTTTGCTTTGATGATGCTCCAACCTCTGTTTTTATTCACAATACTGTGCGTACAGATAATATTTTTTCCTTCTTGAAAAAGAGTGATGTTGTCTCTATAGGTATCCACTTTTTTTACAACTAATAAAAAGTAAAGCTATGAGTATGATTATCGAAATAAAAGTAAAAACATTTTTTTTGAATAAAGATATGTGATCATTTAATGATAAATTCTTTAAGTCTATGTCATTCATGTTAACTCCTAGTGATTTGGTTGAAATGTTTAAATATTTAGAAAAAAGCATTTATTCCTCTTTTAGCATATCGTATACGGTTGTTAATAAGGTTATACGATATACTAAAAGTATAACAATGTACTTAATTTCTAAAAACATACGGTTATTCTATAACAATTTTTGAGACTTGGCAATAGCTTAAATGTTATTTTTTATAAAAATCTTCTTTTTCTTTGAAAAATTGGCTATATATTTATTTTTTACGCATTTACTGCTATAATCCGTATATTGATTTTATATATAAAAGAGGTAATAGTGAAAGATTTAGAACTGTCAAGAGAATTTGGTCTATCCAAGTCAACTATATCAGATTGGAAAAATCTAGGAAAAGGGTCCAAGTATCTTTTATATAAATTTATATCCTCATTCCCTGATGATGTTATATTGGAAAGATTAAATGCTATAAAACTGCTTGATAATATAAAAGTAGTAGAAGAGAATGAGTATATCATGAATTTTATGTCAAACATGAGATTATTTGGTGAATTTAATCTTATGAGAGATATACATCAAAGCTTATTGAAAAATATCAGGCTTTTAGAAAATAGAGATAGGAGCTATAGTGCTGTTGTATTTAAACTCATGAGCAATAGAGATAAAGAGGCATTTAAATATGAGTTTAATGTGTTTGAGGAAGAGAATGAAAAGGATACAAAGATTTCTAAAGTCTTTTTTATTACTAAAAAGAGTTATATCGCAGGAGAGAGGGAAGAGAGCATAAGGCAAAGGTGTAAGGGATTAGAAATGGAGTGTTTCTTTTTAGATATGCAAGAAGTCAGCGATATGCTCTATAGTGGTGTAAATATTATTTTATGGCAGGGGGCCAATGGGTAGGGTGGTGGAGTTAATGGTAAGGTTTTTGAATCTTGGGAAATAGTGCCTGTTGCTACTATTTTACTTTTAGCCTTCCATTTTTGAATGAGTTAGTGAAATGATTCTAGAATTTCGTTTGGCAAAATTATCTATTTTTCAACAAGCCTTTAGGCATTAGTAAACAAACAGTCGGCTTACTAACAAAAAAGATTTTGAGAAAAAAGAGATTTTGGTTGAGACAACAGGTCATGAAAAAAATAAGCTTTTTATTTTTAAACGATATTTAAATGCCCATAATCAAGTTTAAGACTTTAGAGTTGACTAAGGAAATTTACAGTCTAAGTTATAGCTCTAAATCAAACTAAAAGTTTTTTTGATGTATAATACTATACGAAATTGTATAGATAATAGAAAAAAATCATATTATATATACAAAAAGGATATAATTTGCATGAAGTTATAGAGAAATCTTTACAAAAGATGCCGATAGTGGACTATGCTACTTTAAAAAGTTTGCTTTCCCAAAATGGTTACAAATATATAAATGACAAAATAAAATACATGAAACAAAAAGGGTTGCTAAGCTCTTTAAAAAAGGGATTATATCTCTATAACTCTCCTTATGTCAAAACTTTGGTTTCAAAAGAGATTATAGCCAACAATTTACTTGGACCTTCTTATATATCTTATGAGTATGCACTTTACTATTATGGTCTTACTCCTGAAAAGGTTGTAGAGATTACTTCTGCCACTACAAAAAGATCTAAAGCTTTTAAAATTGCTGTGGGTGTTTTTTCTTATAGGCATATAGATAAAGAGCTTTATGCTTTGGGTCTAAGGATAGAGAGAATAAATCAAGGAAACTTTATGATAGCAATCCCTGTAAAAGCACTTTGTGATAAAGTTTATGCTACCAAAGGTATTAAAATCACTTCTAAAAAAGCTATGATGGCATTTTTGAGTGATGATTTGAGGATAGATTTGGATGAATTGGTTGGAGTAGATTTGAGTATTGTAAAAGAGTATGCATATATATCGAAATCAAAAAGAGTGGAGTTTTTGTATAAAGCATTGGAGGATATAAACAGATGAATATCATAGAGCAGATGCTCTCAAAATATAAGATAAGCAGTGAAGATGAAGCTTTAAATGCACTCAAAGAGATATATCAAGAGATTGCATTGTTGGGGTTATACAGAGGTGGTTTTTTTCAAAAAGCTGTTTTTTATGGAGGAACGGCACTAAGAATTCTTTATGGGCTCGATAGATTTTCTGAAGATTTAGACTTTTCTTTGCTAAAAAAAAACTCCAAGTTTGATATAAAACACTATTTTCCTTTTATAGTAGATGAGTTTGAAGCTCTTGGTCTAAAGATAACACTTTCAAAAAAAGATAAATCAAACAGTTCAAATATAGAATCGGCTTTTTTAAAAAACGATACCTCTATCCACATACTTGACATACAGATACCAAACTTATCAAATATCTTTGATAGTGTGCATAGTGGTAAAAAACTAAAGATAAAGTTTGAAGTCGATACAAATCCACCACTAAAGTTTCAAACATTATCTCACACACTACTTTTACCAACAACTTTCAATATTATAGCTATGACTCTGCCTTGTTTGTATGCTGGCAAAGTTCATGCTCTTTTATTTAGAAAATGGAAAACGAGGGTTAAGGGTAGAGATTGGTATGATTTTGAGTGGTATGTGAAAAGAGGTGTTAACATAGATATTGAACATCTAAAAGAGAGAATGGTAGAGAGTGGAGATTTTGAAAGAGATGATGAACTGACTCTTAAAAAGTTAAAAGATTTGATACATGAAAGAGTAGACACTTTAGATGTACAAAAGGCTAAAGATGAAGTTAGAGTTTTTATCAAAGATAGTGATGGATTGGAGTTTTGGTCTAGGGATTATTTCAAGCTTTTGAGTGATAGGGCTATATCATGATACCATCGGTTTTAGAAAACTTATAAAATGAAATTTCTCTATAAAATATATAAAAGATAATTGGAACATAAAAATTCGCAGAAGTTTGAAAAATTATGAAAAAAGTACTTTCGGAAAGTATGGAATTTTTTGTACCATCATATCAGTTTAATACTAGATAATATATTGGCTATAATTGATAAAAATCAAAGGATTTAGTTATTACTCCACCAAGTAACTAACTCAATTTTTGATGTAGTGATTTTGCGTATAATCAAGGCAGATTTTTGCAGGCTTCGCCAAAGCTAAGTCAAGAAAATCTAACGATGAGTATAGGCAAAAGCACTACACCCAAAGGGCAGACAGATAAGTGGCAATCTGCGAGTTAAAAAATCTTTGAATTAGCTTTGGCTAGTCCTGCAGATTTTTTAACTCACATCTCACTACTTCTTTATCTGTCAAAATTTGAGCTAGTTACTTGGTGGAGTAATAATAATCTGTGCCAGCAAAAGTAATTCCTAAAATTTTATCATAAATTCAAAGCTTTATCTAGCCATCCCCTTTGGTAATTTTTTTGATGGTTTGATTTGTGATTTCCGATGCTTTTTTATAGTTTGCACTTAAGTAAAATTGATTGGCGGTATTTAGATTAGTATGACCTAGAGAAGCGGATAAAATAGTAGAGGCAAGTACCCAGTTCACCCATTGCACTTACCAAAATATGTCGAAAATAGTGCATTGTTAGTTCTGGAATATTTGCAAGTTGTCTTTTGGGCGTAGATAATATTTTTCTTGTAATTGGAGATTTGAAAATTAGTCCTTGTTTATTGTCTTTAATTTGTTTTAATGCTTTGTAAATAGGCTCTGGAAGTTCAAAAAACTGCTCTTCACCAATTTTATTATTTTCGGCCTTGATTCTGTAGATATTTTTAGTAAAATTGATATCATTCTAAGTTAAGGTTTTTATTTCACCCCACCTTCTGCCGTACAATGCAAATAAAAAGAGTGCTTTATAAAAAGGATTATCATTATATTTTTCTATAATTATTCTATATAAAGTAGCTAATTTAATTCCAGCATCTGTCACAACTCTTTTTTTTGTTTTGTTAGCTTTGGTATAGTGTTTTGATAAACAAATTTTTAGGTATTTCTCTAATTACTCTATTATCATATGCATATTGCATGATTGGTTTTAGAGTTTGGATAAGAACTTTTTTAATTGTTCTAGGGCTACAAGCCGTTTTTTGTTTGCTTCGTATATCCTTGAGTTTCCATTGCACTTCTAACGGTATTTATATCGTAAAGTCTAATATTTTTTATTTTTTTGTTGCCTATAGTGTTTAAAAGATAAAGTCTGTAAGCATCTTTTTTTTCTGCGGTCCAGTTGGTTTTGCTACACTCTTTATCAAAATATGCTTCTGCGACTTTATTTAAAGTTGAATCTTCATCGAAACCAATGGTGATTTCATTTCGTTTTCTTTGTACAATATCCTTAAATTCTAATGCATCAGCTTTAGCTTTAGTAACTCGTGTTCTTTTATCCCAGTTTTTGTTTGTATAGTCAAAAAGTTTTGAATACTCTTTGCCCTCAATTTTAAAACGGTAATAAAATTGAGTATATTTTATTGGCTTTTAGCCCAATATCTATTTTTTCTTTAAAATCACTTTTTTTGATTGCCATAATACATCTTATTAAAAAGTGGGTCCCACTTTCATATGAATTATTATAGCATATAAGAAATTATAAAGAAATTTAAAACCCCTGTTTTAGGGCAATAGGAAATAAAAAATACATATAAGGAATGTTGGTTATCTTGTCTCATAAGCCGGAGGTCGGGAGTTCAAGTCTCCCTCTTGACACCACTTAAAGCCCTAAATTTAGGGCATATAAAAGATTTAAGATTTTTTAAGTTTTCTCTTACCGCACTTTTTACCGCACTTTAAAATTTATAAAACTATTTGTGTCTTTCAAGTGGCTTTATGGAGATTAGTTTGACAGTCTTTGTTGAATTGATTTTAGACATTGGTTTTTTTAGTGGTTATTGTGCAGATAGATATGCAAAGTTTTCATTCTTTTAGCTAGATGAGAGTGTTTTTTTATTCTGTTCTTCTTTTTCATACTCTTTTATATCATCCAAAATTATTTTTTGAACATATTTGGATTTTGTAATATTTTTTTCTTTAACCATTTTTTCAAACTTTTCATAAAGCTCAAGATTGAGGTTTGTAGATACATTTCTAAACTTCTTTTGAGCTTTTTTTAGGCTCTCTTTTCTTTCTTTTTCTTTTTTTAATAATCTTTTATGCTCTACCTCTTTTTCTAAAATTGACTTTTTTATCTCATGCATATCCTTTGATAAAGATTCGATATGGTGGGATATCTTGCCTATACCTTCATCATCAAAAATTTTCATTTTTTCTCCAGATAAGTATTATTTATAATATTATATATAATACTATCTTAATAGATGATAAGTTAAACTTTTGCCATTGAAAAATATAAAAACAGAAGAGATAGAAGGTCATAATTTATCGCTTGTCTGTATCGGGCTTTTATTGTGATTTTAAAAAAGGAGTGGTTTTGAATTTTGATCAAGAGGTTATGAGAAAGATAGAGTCTTATCAAAAAAGCAGACATAAGGCTGTTTCAAATTTAGCAAAAAGAGTTACCGGCATAAAACTTCTAAACAGACTGCTGCTTCAAGAGCTTGAAAAAGTTGATCATGAAGAGAGTAGAAAGGCATTTAAAGAAAGATTATCAAGTATAGAATCTGCCAAAGAAAGAATATTGCAAAAATCATCAAAGACACTATATATAGAAAAACTAAAAAATATAGAAGGGGTTATTAAGTTGCTTAAACATATAGATGGTGAGTTTGAAAAATACTCATCTTTGTTGTCAAGCATGGAGGAAGAGTTGATATATGTCTATAGTAAAATCAGAGAAACAAAAAAGGAGAAGAGATGAGAGTTGGATTTAAAATTTCAGATGAATCAAATATAGAGCCGATAGTAAAAGAGTCATTTACAAATGCTATATGTTACGGTCAGACAGGAAGCGGAAAAACAACAGGATATATACTGCCAAATATCGAAAACAGAATCAAATTAAATCATGGGATTTTAGTCTATGATTTCAAAGGTAATCTGCATGAACAGGTAAAGTATTTGGCTAAAAAACATGACAAACTTGATGATGTTTTTGAGATAGGAAAATCTTGGGGAGAGAGTATAGATATACTAAAGTATACAAATAGCAACGCATTAAGGTCCATGTTTTCATCGATAGCAGAAGAGCATAGCGATAGTTATTGGAGTGAGAGTGCATACAATCTGTTTGAAAATCTATACTATCTTTTAAAAAGTCTTCAAGATGTTGCAAAACTTATGTATGAGTTGGATCCAAATGCTTTTGAGATAGATTATGATATGGTGGTAAAGAGCTGTAATCCTACCGTTCAAAATCTATACAGCATCACAAAATCCGATAAATCGCTAGAAGAGTTTTTTGCCAAATTAGGAGTACCTTTTAGATATATCACTACCATAGCCAAAGACTACTTGTTGTTGCAACACTTCTCAAAGGCTACCAAGCAGAGATTGACAAAGATGTATAGACTGACGCAGGAGAGTGCACCAAGAGATATAGTAATCTTGAAGCATATCATTACATAGAAACAAAAGGTAAAAACAGTAGCTCAAATAGCGGTAATAACGGGGTTTTGCAAGTTTTAGCAAATACTCTTCTCTCTATCGCTGATAAAGAGTTCTTTAGTAGTGATAGATTTGATATAGTTGAAAATCTGCTCAGTGGCAAGATAATCATCATCAATGTAAACGGCTTCAATACTCAGATGTTAAATTTTTTAAATCTATCAATTTACAATAGACTTATAATGCAAATAGCAATAAAAACAAAAAGAGAGGCGGTGAGTATCTTCATAGATGAAGCCCAAAAGGTGATAAACTATAAAAGTCTGCCCGATGTTGATGTTTGCAGGGAAAATAGGTTTGAATTTATATTTTAAACACAAGATAAACTTCTTCTTGAAAAGCAGATAGGAAGCTCAAATACAGAGCTTTTACTAAAAAATATAGTAACTTAATACTCATTTAAAACTACAAAACCCATAGATGATTGTTTTTTAAATACTGCAAAATTAAAGCTGTTCGAGTATGTAGATATACCAAAAGATATCGCATACAGAGCCAAACCAATCTTGATAGATGAAGATGAGTTGTTTGAGATAGAATATCTATACCAAACTTCAAGAAATATACAAAAATTGGCAAATTTCAGAACCGATAAAAAGTATATATTAAGATATTCTCAAGAATTAGACAGAGACTACAAAACTATGGTGTACCTCAAAAATGCCAAATCTTCCAAAGTGACAGATTTGGCACTTGATACTAAGGATGTCGAAATGTATCTCTCTGGGCTAATAAAGGAGAAAAAGCATAAAAATATGCTCGAATCCAATCCTGATATGGAGATAGAGTGAAAGAGAAAATAGTCTTGAGGTTTTCAAACGAGCATTACTAAAAGTAGCATAATGATAATGGAATTAAAAAAATGAAAATTGTCTTGACTTTTGGGGTGGAATAAAGACCTTATTTGTATCGAAAAAGGGTTAGTTTATAATTATATTAACGACAAATAAGGCATAATAGGACACCTATAAAATATAGAAAACAATATGCCTATAATACAAATCGCAGAGATTATTTAAAAGTGATAATTGACAAATAAAATTATATTTTTACTATTTTGCATAGTATATATATGCAAATAAGGACAATAGTAAACTTTTTTAACCGTTTACAGAGATTATTAAGTTAGATTATTGCATACCAATACTATGCAAAACTATAATAATAACAAACCACATCCTCCTCGCTTGGAACATTTGCTTTCAGATGGTCAAGTTGTCAATCGTAAATGGCTTTATGAAAAAGGATATAAGCGAAGTAACATAGACTACTATTTACGATCAGGTAAACTAGAAAGTGTTACTCATGGTGTGTATCGTCGTCCTGGACCACCTTTGAAGTGGGAGCATCTGTTTTACTCTCTTGGTAAGCTTGGATATACGCAGCATATTGGTGGTAAAAGTGCATTGGATTTTCAAGGTTATACTCATTATCTTTCTCTCGGAAAAGGGCAAAAGGTTATCACGCTTTTTGGTGATAGAAAGCTACCTTTATGGATAAATGATATAGATAAAGATATAAAGTTTACTTCCTTTGCACAAAAAGGTTTTTCAAAACTTCCTGAGGATAGTTTTACGACTATAATATTTGGACATTGGGATTGGGAATTAAAGCTTTTAAGTGTAGAGTTGGCACTTTTTGAACTTTTAAGTTTAGTTAAAGATGAATCAACACTTTTTTAATCAGGTTCGATTGTTTGTCTCTGTTTTGCCATTTATTGCAAAAGAAAAATGTTTTGCTCTCAAAGGTGGAACTGCTATAAACCTTTTTATCAGAGATATGCAAGGTTATCTGTTGAGCCATCCACGACCTATGGCAGAACTTCTTGCACCAAAGATGAAAGATATATCAAAGCTCTATATGAAAAAGAGTTTTTAGGCATGAGTAAAGAAGTTGTCAGCTTAGAAAAATTAATACAAACACGAGTTGATTTGGTAAAAAAAAATACATAAAAATTTAACAGATGATGATAAAACTTTTATAATATCTGTAAAATCAATCCAGCCAAAGTGGGAACTATCTGCATATCCAGAAGCAAAAAACTTACCCGCTATAAAATGGAAACTATACAATCTATCAAAAATGAGCAACCAAAAGAGGGAAGCATTATTGATAAAACTTGAAAAAATTTTGATAAATGGAAATAGTCAATGATACCATCAGTTTTAGCTTCAAACTTATTGAAGGTGTAAGCATCTCTAAAATTAGAGCAATTCTAAACAGAATAATTCTTCTTTAAATTGGACTTTTTTCAATAAAAGTTTCCAAGCTTCTTTGAGATTTAAACTGATAATTTAATAGTTTTATATATTTTCCTACACCGCTATAACTTGATTTCTACCATTTGTTTTTGCACTATACAATGCATTGTCTGCACGAGATATCAACCTCTTTATCGTGTCATCATCTTGCATAGTAGCCACTCCCAAAGATATCGTTATATCATATCCATTTAATTCTTGAACTACTAATTTTGAAATCAGATATCTTAATTTTTGTGCCACTGCTACAGCTTCTTCTTTAAGAGTATAAGGCAAAATTATAAGAAACTCTTCTCCCCCATATCTTATTGCCAAATCAATATCTCGAGTTTCATTTTTAAGTATTTTAGCTACTTCTACAATAACCCTATCTCCTGTTGTGTGTCCAAATTTGTCATTGATTTTTTTAAAATGGTCTATATCTGCAAATATTACAGAAATATTATCTTTCGTTCTTTTTTTCAAAGAGATGAGTTTTTTTAATTCCATATCCATATATTCACGGTTAAAAAGACCACTTAGTGAATCGGTGATAGATTTTTGAATGGCTTCCTCTTTTGTTATATTTAATTCATTTGTATACATGTTGATCTTTGTAGTCATTTCAACAAAAGCTTTTACAAGATCTACAACTTCAGATATTTTAACTTTATATAAATGAGTTGTTTCAGGTGGAATCTTAGCTGATGTTTTTGTTTTGTCTATTATATTTTTTAGTTTAACTATCGGTGTAACTAAATGCCTATGAAAAAAGATACCAAAAAATATGCTTATAAAAATAAGTAAAAAAGTTACTGCTAAAAAAGCTATATTCATATATGATACAGAATTTTCATAAGCTTTTTCTCTTAAATTTAAAAGTCGATTTTCCTCCTCCTTCAAATAATTTAATTTCCCTCTGATACTATCCATCAAATTTTTACCAGTTCCTGAGTTAATAATCTTTATTGCTTGATATATTTTGTTTTGTTTTGCAAGATATATAGTTGTATTTAGTTCATCTATCTTTTTCTTTATAAGATTTGAAATATTTTTTAATACTTTTTGTTCTTTTTTGTTCTTTTTTGTCAATTGCATCAAATTATCTAAACTCGCTTTATACATTAAAAGTGCTTTATTGTAAGGTTGTAGATATTTTTTATCTTTGGTGAGTATAAAACCTCTCTCACCTGTTTCTAAGTCTACAAGTAAATTTAACAATCTTTCTCTTTGATAAATCACTTTAAAAGTATGCTCAACTAAAAGTTCACTATTGTGTGTATCAGCTGAAACTCTTCTTAATATAGCATAATCGGCAATAGATATAGCTACAATAAGTAAAAAAAATAATATCATTCTTGAGACTAAAGTGAGGTTCATTTTATAATATCCAATAGGTTTTATTTATTTTACCTAAAATTTTCTTCTTACATGATTATATAGCGCTATAAAACCAACCGTGTAAATCCAAAAATAAGATAATTTGATAAAATATCACATAATCTTGGAGCAATAGCTAGAATGAACTCCCAACTTTCTAGAAGCTATAAAAAGTACTGCTATATAAAGATTAGAGTTAGACTTTGAGATTTTTGTTCTTGATTTTATAGATGTTCTAAAATGTTTAATAACTAGAGATTAATTCAGATAGTGAAAATATCCGTGTTTTATTTGTATTTAGGGTATTTTATAAATATATACACAAGTACAATTTTTGCTGTTTAAAGGATAAATCATCTATTAACATAATATTTTTTCTATGGAGAAAACTTATTTATTTTGGGCAAAATAGTATATCATTTTTTATGATAAAAACTATACTATAGTTTAAAGTTTAACTCTGGGCACTCTTTTCTTTTGACTTTATCTTTATTTAATTATAATTGGCTATACTTCTGGCAATGAAAGATGATTCGAGTTACATCTTTTCTTGCGTTATATTGGTGACCTTTAAATCGACAATAGACCACTAGAGAGAAAAACTTCATATTATATTTTCAAACATCTCTTTTTGAGATGAATTCAAACACAAAGGGCATTAACATGGCAGAAGAGTTATTAAACGGAACAGTAAAATGGTTTAACAGTGAAAAAGGTTACGGATTTATTGAGCAAGAAAATGGTGGCAAAGATGTATTTGTACACTTTCGTCAAATCAACAATCCAGGTTACGACAGAGTTTCACTAAACGAAGGACAAAAAGTCACTTTTACAGTCGGTGAAGGACAAAAAGGTCCACAAGCTGAAAATGTAACACCACTTTAAAAACCTCTTGTTTGTAGAGTAGAAAACCTACTCTACAAACTTTTAAAATATAGATAAAAGCACTTAATGTCTATATCCCTCTTTTTAATTTCACCTCTTGTAGTATTTGCATAACTCTATTTTTATTTTCAAACTTAAGCTTTTAAAGAAATAAATTATGATAAAATCATGTCCAAAATATAAAATTACATTATAAGGGTTTTTTAAGAATAAAATAAAATAAAATAAATTTGTATAAAATTCAAGGAGTATGTTGTGGGCAAAATATCTAAATTGAATCTAGTAATTTTAGGCTTAACTCTATGGCTGATTGGTTTTTCTAGTTTGCAAGCCGTGCAAGAGTCTAATACAAGCACAGTAAATAAAAGTATCACTCAAATCATTCCAGCTCTAAATAAATTTAATTTTTTAAGAAATGCTAAAGTAGAAAAAATCACAAAATATGCAGATAAAACAACATATAAAGCGACTCTTTATCGTCAGCATTTATTAGTTACAACTTATAAAAACTCAAGACATGAGATAAGATTAGACTCCCCAACTCTTCGCTTGAAATCCATCTTCCCATCCATAAAAAATATTCCCTTCTTAAATAAATTGGCATTTGA
>CAZRAK010000041.1:0-14213 GCA_964598135.1 uncultured Campylobacterales bacterium | reverse complement strand
CAGCTGATGTTTTAGACATTTGTAAAAGCGAAAATGTACTCTCTTGCATCCTAGCACCTCCGCTAGCGCTAACTATCACCAATCCCTCTTTTTTCTCTATCGCTCTTTTAACTGCTCTGACAATTTTTTCACCCTCAACAGAGCCTAAGCTTCCACCCATAAAGGAAAAATCAAAAACTATAAGCTGGGTAGGAATATCATTTATCGTACACTCTCCTGCAATCACTGAAGAAGTTCTATTTGTCTTATCCTTGCCCTCTTGTATTCTTTTTTTATATGATTTTTTATCTACAAATTTCAAGGGGTCTATTGGAGCTAAATTTTCATCAAACTCCTCAAATGTATCTTTATCAGCTATTTGTTCTATTCTCTGCTTTACACCAATTCTTAGATGATATCCACATTTTGGACAAACATTTAGCTGGTTTTGCACCTCTTTATAGTACATAATGGATTGGCATTGTTTACACTTAATCCAGTGAGTAGGTGCTTCTGCTGGAGATGGTTGTTTTTTTCGAAAATTACCAAAAATTTCACCAAAATTCATAATTGATACCTCATGCCAATCTCCTTCTAAAATAATTGGAATATTTTATCAAAAGTTTCCTTATCTTTGCTTATAAATAAAAGATCTATTTTTTTATTTATGTATAAATCTTCACATATAAACAATCCAGCCTCAATATCAAAATCCCGCATGACTCCTTCGTAAATAACAAAATCAACCTCTCTAGCATAAGCCAAAGATAGTGCAATGGCTCCTGGAGATCTATATTTTATCCTATTTTTTTTTAGTATTTCAAAAATATTTTTTGAACAATATGACCTCTCAAAAATACCTAATTTTGAACAACAGTTTAACTCAATATTTTTAAACACTATATTGTCTAAATTTGCTTTTTCAAGACCATTAATATCCTTGAAAAAAATATCACCGTTTGATAGATTTACTACCAAAGCAGCCAAAACAATATCTGCATTTTTTAAAGCCACAGAAGTTCCAAAATATGGAAAATTTGAAGCAAAATTTGCACTTCCATCTATCGGATCGATTATGATATTATAATCACTTTTATTGTCTATAAAACCACGCTCTTCTGAAAATATATTGCCAAATTTATTTAGATATTTTATAAAAATCTCCTCTGCTAAGAGATCAATTCTCATGCTCATATCTCCGCCAAATCCAACAGAAATTGGCTCACATAAAAATTTATGTGAATTTTCACTGATGAGTTTTCTTATCTCTAAATTAGCTTGTATCCCAGCTTTTTTAAATCCATGCATGAGGTTAAGATAACAGGCTTTTAATAATATATTTTGCTGCATCTTTACCCTCTTTTGCAGCGGCTACTACCAAATCACTACCTCTTTTGCAATCTCCTCCTGCATAAACTCCTAGCTTACTTGTTTGATAATCATCTGCTGTTTCAATCTCTCCCCATTTATTTACCTCTATGCCATTTGAAGCCAAAAAATCTGGTACACAAGGGGTGAAGCCTAGTGCAAAAATTATAACACTCGCATCGACTTTAAAATCACTTCCTTTGATAATTTCTATACTACTTCTACCACTACTATCTACTTTACCAAGAATTGTTTTTTGCATAATTATACTAATAGCCTTGTTATCATTATTTGTAATAATTTCTTTGGGACTTGCATTATATACAAACTTTACTCCCTCATCTCTTGCATTTTTAAACTCTTTCTTGCTTCCTGGCATATTTCGCTTATCTCTTCTATATAGACAAGTAACTCTCTTAACACCTTGTCTAAGTGCAGTTCTGACACAATCCATTGCCGTATCTCCACCGCCCACAACAACCACCACTTTATTTTTTAAATTATATTTTTCATCAAAATCTTCATTAAATAGTTTTTTTTGCATATTTTTTAGATAATCAATAGCCATAAATACATTATTAGCATTTTCGTTTGTTATTTTAGCTTTTCTTGATTTTTGGGCACCAATTCCTATAAAAACAGCATCATGCTTACTCAAAATCTCGTCAAAGGTAATATCAACTCCAACATTGATATTTGTATGCAAACTCATTCCAGCTTCTACCAACCAATCTACTCTTCTCTGGACTATATTTTTATCTAGTTTAAAGCCTGGAATTCCATATGTTAAAAGCCCTCCAGCTCTATTTTCTCTCTCATACATATCAACTTTTATACCACTTCTTAAAAGATATGTTGCAGTTGCGATTCCTGCTGGTCCACTTCCTATGATAGCTACTTTTTTATTGGTAGTAATTCCAGGGAAAGAGGGCTTTAACCCTTTTTTGAAACCCTCTTCTGAGATATAAGTCTCTATATTTCCTATAGTTATGGCTCCGTGTCCATCATTTAGAGTACAATCACCCTCACAAAGTTTTTCTTGTGGACAAATTCTTCCTGTTATTTCAGGAAAAGGATTTGATTCATTTGAGAGAGCAAATGAGAGTTTTAAATCCATATTTGCAGTTGATTTTAGCCAATATGGAATATAATTATGTAAAGGACATTTATTGTGACAATACGGGTCTCCACACTGCACACATCTGCTAGCTTGCATGGTAGCATCCTCTTTTCCTAATAATTCATATATCTCTTTAAAATCCCCTATTCTGTCACTACTCTCTCTTTTTTTAGCACTTATTCTCTCCAAATTTGTAAATTCTTGCATATTTTAATCTCCCTCATCTGGATTTAATGGAATCTTAGTCATGTCTTTTGGCATGACCATCCAAAAATCTCTCACATTGTGTCTAAAATCTTCTACTATATATTTTGCTTTTAAACTATCGGTTTCGTTTATATGAGTTCTTAAAAGCCTTTTTAGGAAATGTTTTGCCTCATCCATTTCATCAATATCAACACGAACTGCTATCACAAGTTCTTGGTTCAACTTATCTATAAAATCTCTGTTTTCATCATATACAAATGCGATGCCACCTGTCATACCAGCACCAAAATTAACCCCTGTATTTCCTAAAATTGCGACAATTCCTCCTGTCATATACTCACAAGCATGGTCTCCCGTGCCCTCTACTACTACTGTAGCACCAGAATTTCTTACACAAAATCTCTCACCAACAACACCTGCTATAAAAAGCTTGCCACCAGTAGCACCATATAAGCAGGTGTTTCCTGCACAAGCATAGTTCTCTTTTTGAATTTTTGGCGTGATTATAATTTTACCGCCATTCATCCCTTTTCCAACATAATCATTTGCTGAACCTTTTAAATTCAGCGTTATACCATTTGTTAAAAATGCTCCTAGTGACTGTCCTGAGACTCCATTTAATTTAAACACAATGCTATCTTCTTTTAAACCTTGATTTCCATAATATTTGGCAATTTCCCCACTAATTAAAGCACCAAAGCTTCTGTGTATATTTTTGATTTTTTTATGTACTACGATATTTTGGTCTGGGTTTTCTATCACCTTTCTAACCTCTTCCAAAGCATTTTTCTCAAACTCATTTTTATCATATGGACTATTTGGTAATTTCGCGTGAGTATCGTCACCATCTATATGCATAAGAACTGATGAAAAATCAAATTTTTTAGCAAATTCATCATCTATAACACTAAGTAAATCACTTCTTCCTACAATCTCTTCTATACTTTTATAACCAAGTTGTGCCAGTATTTCTCTTATGTCTTCTGCCATATAGGTAAAAAAATTAACAAGCTTATCAACATTTCCCATAAAAAATTCTCTTAATTTTTTATCCTGAGTAGCAACTCCAACTGAACATTTATTTAGATGGCAAATTCTTAAAATCTTACATCCAAGCATCGTCAAAGCCAATGTTCCAAAAGCATAACTTTCGGCTCCAAGCATCGCAACTTTTACGATATCTAAACCTGTTTTTAGACCACCGTCGGTCTGTAAATGCACCTTGGCTCTTAAATTGTTTGCTTTAAGAGCATTATGTGCTTCACTAAGACCAAGTTCTAGTGGATTTCCTGCAAATTTTATAGAACTAAGAGGTGCTGCCCCTGTTCCACCATCCCCTCCAGAGATGATAATCTTATCTGCATATGCTTTAGCAACGCCAGCAGCAATTGTACCAACTCCAGCAGTAGAAACAAGTTTAACTGTGATGGTGGCATCTGGATTTATCTGCTTTAAGTCAAATATAAGCTGAGCTAAATCCTCTATTGAATATATATCATGATGAGGAGGAGGAGATATGAGTGTAACCCCTGGGATTGTGTATCTTAGGCTTGCAATAAGTGGAGATACTTTGTGTCCTGGAAGTTGCCCACCCTCGCCTGGTTTTGCTCCTTGGGCTACTTTAATCTGTATTTCAGTTGCACTTCTTAGATACTCTGGCGTTACACCAAAACGACCAGAAGCTATCTGTTTTATCTTTGATATTTTATTGGTTTTAAGTCGTTCTGTCGATTCGCCTCCCTCACCACAGTTTGACATTCCGCCAATCTTATTCATAGCTTCTGCTAAAGCTTCATGTGCCTCTGGAGAGATGGAGCCTAAACTCATAGCGGCTGTATTAAATCTTTTAAATATCTCTCTTACAGGCTCTACTTCATCTAAATTTATAGACTTTTTATCAGACTTAAATTCCAAGAAATCACGAATCATTTTTTTGTCTCTACTGTTTACTACATTGGCAAAAGAGTTATAATCCTCTCTTTTGCCACTATTTGCAAGTTTATGGATAGCATGCACAACAGCGGGATTAAAAGCGTGATACTCTTGGGTATCTAAATATTTATAAAAGCCACCAACCTCCAAAGGAAATAATTTCATACTTACATCTATCTCATAAGCTTTTTTGTGATTGAAATTTATCTTTTTTTCTATATCATTATATCCAAGACCTGGTAAGAGTGTATGAACACCATTAAAACAATCTTGTGTTATCTCTTTAGATAGTCCAATAGTATCAAAAAGAGAAGAATTCTTATATGATGATATCGTGGAAATTCCCATTTTTGATATTATTTTCAATAATCCTTGGTTTAGTGCATGATTTACATTTTTTAGACTGGTTTTAATTTCATATTTACTAAGCTCATTTCTTTTTGCCTCTTCAAAAACTGTTGCATATAACAAATACGGATATATTGCACTTGCTCCAAATCCTATCATGCAAGCACAAGAGTGAGAATCTAAAGCTTCAGCGCAAATGGCAACTATACTTGTTTGGTCTCTTAAATTATTTTCGAGTAAAACTTCGTGAATCTTCCCGATACACATAAGCATCGGCATTGGTTTATTTTTGCTATCCATTCCTCTGTCATCTAGGTATATCATGGTAAGCTTATCATCTTTTACTGCCTCAAGCACATCATAAGCTAAGTCTTCTAAGCTTCCTTTTAAGTTATCTTCAAAAAGAGTAGAAAATATCTTCCCTTTGTATGCATCTTTGTATCTTGGCTTACTTTTGTCACCAAATGATTGTAAAACTTTTATTTTTTCGTGCATCAAAACAGGGGATATAGTTTTGATTCTCATAGCATGACTTGGCTTTTCACTTAAAATATTACCAAGTCTTCCAAAGCCTGTATTTAAACTCATAACTATCTTTTCACGGATTGGATCAATTGGTGGATTTGTAACTTGTGCAAATTTTTGCTTAAAGAAATCACTAAAACTTCTCTGTTTTTTACTAAAAGCAGCCAAAGGGGTATCATCACCCATTGAACCCACTCCCTCTTTGCCATCTTTCATCATAGGTTGCATCACCATATCTTGATACTCTTGAGTTATATTGAAAAATCTTTGTTCTACCACAAGATTTTCTCTTTCATAATCACTTGTATCTTCAAATGGCATTTCGACAAACTCTTGCAAATATGTTAGATTTTCATTTAGCCAAGCACCATATGGTTTAGAAGATTTAATATAATCATCTATATCATTGTTTTTTAAAACTTTACCATATTTTAAGTCCAAGCCTATCATTTGTCCACTTTGAAGTCTCCCTTGCTCAAGAATTTCATCTTCTTCTATGTCCAATACCCCATATTCACTAGAGATTATAATTCTCTCATCTTTTGTTATGACATATTTTGCAGGTCTTAAGCCATTTCTATCCAAAACACAAGCTACATATCTGCCATTTGTGAGTGAAACTGCAGCTGGACCATCCCACGGTTCAAAACTGATACTAGAGTATTCATAAAAAGACCTAAGTTCACTATCTATATAGGGGGCATTTTGCCAAGGCATAGGAATCAAACACCTTATAGTTTTGAAAAAATCATATCCATTTGCCACCATAAATTCAAACATATTATCTAAACTAGCGCTATCACTTACATCATTACTTGTGATTGGAAATAATTTTTTCAACTCTTTATCCGAATAGATTTCACTCTTTAGTGTTCCATATCTTGCTTGTATGCCAGCTCTATTGGCTGATATGGAGTTTATCTCTCCATTATGTGCTAAGGTTCTAAATGGTTGAGCTAATTTCCATTGAGGAAGAGTATTTGTGGAGAATCTTTGATGAAAAAGTGCAAATTTAGTTTTAAAATCTTCATCATTTAAATCTAGATAAAAAGATTTGATATATGTAGGCATAATCAAACCCTTATACGAAACCGTCGTGCTTGAAAAAGATGCTATATAAAAATCTTCATCACTTTTTAGCTCATTTTCTATCTCTTTTCTACTTAGATATAGCAATGCTTCAAATCTTTTAGTTGCCATCAAAGATGCTGGGGTTACAAAAATTTGAACGATTTGTGGTAACAATTCCAAGGCTTGGAGTCCAAGGGCATCTTTATTTATTGGAACACTTCTGTATAACAATACTTTTAAGTCATTTTTTTCACAAATATTTGAAAAAGCCTCTTTTTGTCTATCATTTTGCAAAAATACCATAGCTACTGCAAACTGTTTTGGTAAATCAACACCTAGTTTTTTTGCCTCTTTTTTCATAAACTTAGTCGGTAATGAAAACAAAAGCCCACTTCCATCGCCACTTTTTCCATCAGCTGCGATTGCACCTCTGTGCATCATGCGTTCTAATGCCTTGATGGCATCTGTAGTATTTGCATAAGTTGCGACACTATTTATATTTGCGAGTAATCCAAAACCACAATTATCTTTAAAGCTAGTTATAAGATTCATTTAATAACCTTTAATTATTTTTCTTTAAGAGTGATGAATATACTATAAAATCGCTTAATATCTAGTGAATAGCAAAAGTAAGGATGTTTTATATTGTGCTTTATCTTATTTTATCTTAATATCTAATAAATTTGAGAAATTTAACTAAAATCTTTTTATAATGAAATTTTTGATATCATTCTTATATGCAAGGCTATATCATAAACATAAATAAAGTAAGAGATGAAGATTTAATCATCACAATTTTAACTACTAACAAGCAGTATACAACATATAGATTTTATGGAGCTAGACACTCAACTATAAATTTAGGGTACAAGATAGATTTTGAACTTCAACACTCTTACAAATCAAAAATTCCTCAGCTAAGAAGTGTATTGCACTTAGCTAGAAAGTGGAATATAGAGCATGAGAGGATGTATATTTGGCAACAATTCATAAAATTATTTTATATACATTTAAAAGATATAGAAAATATAGAAAAATTTTACTTTGAGCTTTTAGAAGAGTCTTATGACAAATGGAGTGAGCAAAATCCTAAACGAGTAGCAATTGAATGCTATATAAAGTTACTAGAGTTTGAGGGGAGACTACATAATGATTTTATCTGCTTTGAGTGTGAAAAAAAGATAGAAGAAGAGGTATCTCTTTTAAGAGCATTTTTGCCAGCACACAAAGAGTGCATATATACGAAGAGTTACAATCAAACCAACTTGCAAGAGTTATTTGAAAACAAAACTACACTCTTTTTTGATGATGATGATGTAGAGCTCTTATGGCAAACTTTATGTGAGGGTTTTTGATGAAAAAAGTTTTGATACATACTGCTTTTTTTGCTGAAGCAAAACCCATTATAGAGTACTTTAAAATGCAATGTTTGCAAAAAAAACCCTATTATATATTTGAAAAATCTGACATTATTTTAGTAGCTAGTGGTATAGGAGCTAAAAATACATCTAACATAAAAGAGATTTTCGATAGATACAAGATAAAAAGAGCTATCAATGTTGGAATTGCAGGCTCAAAGGATAAAAGCATAGAAATTGGCTCTTTATTTTGCACAAATCATGAGCTCTTTTTCATAAAATTTGCTACACTTTCATCTGTGCAAAATCCATTAGACGATAAAGCTAAAATAAGCACAACACTAGTGGATATGGAAGCCCAAAGTTTTTTGCAAATATGCAAAAATAGAGTAGATTCAAAAAATATTTATATTTTAAAAGTAGTATCTGACTACTTAGATACAAAAATACCACAAAAAGAGTTTGTATGGAATATTATAGAGAAAAATTTACAAAACATATCCAAAATTGTAACTTTGAAAGATTAGATAAAAAATGCCAAGAGTTTTTGGAGCAAAAAGCATTTTTATATAAATTTTCTTTTCAGGAGTTAAAACAGTTAGTTGATATGAGTATCGATTTTGATATGTGGAATGAAAAAAACATATACAAAATTTGGCAAGACAAACAAGATAAAAAATCTTCTTTTTTATATATCAAACAGATTTGGCAAAAACTAAAACAAGAACCAAAAAGTTATGAAAATTTTTCCAAAACTGCACCATATAATCACTCTAAAAAAATTAGTTTTATCCAAAATGACAAAGAGGAGCTAGGACTTGGAAACTGCCCTGTAGCATCTCCAAAAACAAGATGTTGCAACCTTTTAACACTTGATGCAGTTGAGAGTTGTGGCTTTGACTGCTCCTACTGCTCCATACAATCTTTTTATAATGAAAATAAAATTGGTATAGACAGTAATTTTGCAAAAAAACTCAAAAATCTTAAACTTGACCCAAGCAAGGATTATCATATAGGCACAGGACAGAGTTCAGATTCACTCCTTTGGGGAAACCAAGCTGGCATCTTGGATGCCTTATTTAAGTTTGCAAAAACTAATCCAAATGTCATACTAGAATTTAAAAGTAAATCAAACAATATAAAGTACTTACTCGACCATGAAGTTCCAAAAAATATACTTTGCACATGGTCGATAAATACACCAACTATCATACAAAACGAAGAACATTTAAGTGCAACACTAGAGCAAAGGATAGAGAGTGCAAGAGCCTTGGCAAACAAGGGTGTATTGGTAGGATTTCACTTTCACCCTATAGTTGTATATGAAAATTATCTGCAAGAATACAAAGAAACTATCGATAAAATTACTTCTAATTTTTCACCCAAAGAAGTAGCACTCGTCTCTTTTGGAACTTTAACTTTTATAAAGCCTGTAATCAAGAAACTAAGAAGTAGAAACTTTAAAAGTAAAATTTTACAAATGCCTCTCATTGATGCTAGTGGAAAATTTTCATATCCAATTGAGACAAAGATAGAGATGTTTAAAAACGCTTATAATGCTTTTGCTCCTTGGCACAACAAAGTATATTTTTATATGTGTATGGAAGAGTATGACTTGTGGGAGAAAGTTTTTGGCTATGAGTATGAATCAAATGATGAAATGGAAGAAGATATGATAAATTCATATAAGAAAAAACTGAAGTGTCACTAGAAGTGTCACTAGAAATGTCACTATTTGTAACATTTTAACCAAAATCTTCCTCCTATAAGTAAAAAAATAGAAAATTTTATTAATATCAAAGCATTTGATGTACAATAAAAATCTAAGCGTGAAATCTTTTTTTCAGGAGTAAAAAATGACGATAAAATCTAAATTAGTTTTGGTTTCAACAGGAGTTATTATCTCTTTTATAGCAAACTTCTTTGCCATAAATTATATGGAACAAAAGACAGCAAAATATACAATTGCAAAAGAGATCTTAATGGATATAAATATTGATATACTTAAACTAAGAAAAAATGAAAAAGACTTTTTGACGAGAAAAGATATAAAATATCTAAATGAATTCAAGAACTCTGTTAAACATTTTAATGACAATATCAAATTTGAAAAAGATTTGCTAATAAGTGAAAAAATAGATATTTCAGGCTTAACAAAACTAAAAAAACTTATGAGTAGATACGATAATAATTTTACAGATATAGTAGTTTTACAAAAAGAAATAGGACTAAATCCACAAAATGGATTGTACGGAAAACTTAGAAATTCTGTTCAAAAAATTCAGTCTACAGCAAAAGAGACAAACGATTTTACTCTATATTCCAAAATCTTAACGCTAAGAAAACACGAAAAAGATTTTATGTTAAGAAGAGATAGTGAATATATTGATAAATGGAATATAGTTTACAAAGAGACAAAAAATTACATAGAAAACATGCCTTCAAATAGTGATATGTTAAAAAACTTGGAAGCTTATAAAAAAGATTTTATCTCTTTATACAAGGCAGAAAGAAAGATGGGTTTAGATGAAAACTCTGGATTAAAAGGCATAATGCGCGATACTGTTCATAAAACACAAGGGAGTTTTACGGAAGTTAAAAAAGATATAACAATAGTGCAAGAAAAAGAGAACTCTTTAATGGGAGTTTTGCGTAAATCACTATTAGCTTTTATACTTTTGCTAGTTTTAGGGTTTTTATATATCATATCACGAAACATATTAAGCTCTCTTCTTGCCTTAGAAAACACAACAAAAGATTTGGCACAAGGCGATGGAGACTTAACACAACGATTAACTATCAAGGGTAATGATGAAATAACAAAAGTGAGTAGATATGTAAATGCTTTCATCCAAAAAGTTCAAACAACAGTTAAAGAGGCTAAACTAAGTAGCACAGAAAACAGTTCAATTGCTCAAGAGTTATCCCAAACATCCCTACAAATAGGAAAAAAAGCGGAACAAGAGGCGAATATTGTAAAAGGTGCAGCCAAACAAGGAAAAGAACTTCAGAATATATTGCAAAGTTCCATAGAAAATGCTAAAAATACTAAAGATGAAATAACTCAAACTGGGCAGAGTTTAGAAGAGGCAAAAGCTAAACTAGCAGAACTCTCAAATGGTGTAAATCAAAGCTCCATAGCTGAAACAGAAATGGCAGAAAAATTGCAGCAATTAAATAATGATGCAGAGCAAGTCAAAGATGTACTTACTGTCATCAACGACATAGCAGATCAAACAAATCTACTAGCTCTAAATGCTGCTATAGAAGCGGCTCGAGCAGGTGAACAAGGAAGAGGTTTTGCAGTAGTAGCTGATGAAGTACGACAACTAGCTGAGAGAACACAAAAGAGTCTAATAGAGATAAATGCTAGCATAAGTGTTATAATCCAAGCAATATCAAATATAACTGAACAGATAACTTTAAATGCTAAAAAAGCAGAAGGATTGGCTAAAAAAGCAGATGAAGTAGAAAATGGTATAGATAAAAATGTTGATCATATGAAAGATGCTATAGAAAAGATAGAGGGCATAATAAATGGCTATGTTCAAAATGCAGATGCCACAAATGACATAATAGGTGAGATAGAAAATATCCACCATATCTCAAGTGATAACGCAAGAAGTGTAGAGGAAATAGCAAGTGCGGCTGAACATATGGCACAAATGAGTGTCAAACTTTCGAGTTTGCTTGAAAGCTATAAGGCATAGTTAAATAGCTATATTGTACAATATAGTATGAAAATGCAGAAAAAAACAGCACTCATCACGGGGGCTAGTAGCGGAATAGGAAAGGCAACTTGTGATGAATTACGGCAAAATGGGTATATAGTTTTTGGTATAAGCAAAAAAGATGGTGAAATTTTATGTGATTTACAAGATACAACTTTGCTAAAAACAAAAATCCAAACGCTACTAAAAACAACTGATATAGATGTGCTGATAAATTGTGCTGGCTTGGGAATTTTTAAACCTCACGAAGAAATATCTATGAAAAAGATAGAAGAGTTAATTGATATAAACTTAAAAGCTCCAATAATTTTAACAAATCTTTGCCTAAGAAGTCTAAAAAAAACCAAAGGACATATCGTAAATATCTCTTCTATAGAGGCCACTAGGAACTCTAAATTTTCAGCTCTATATAGTGCTACTAAAAGTGGATTGAGAGATTTTTCATTATGCTTGTTTGAAGAGCTTAGAAAATCAGGCGTAAGAGTTACAAATATAAACCCAGATATCACAAAAACTGCTTTTTTTGATAATTTAGGATTTGAACCTACAGATGATAAACAGAGTTATTTAAGCCCAAAAGATATAGCAAAAGAGATTTATAACATCATAAACTCACCATTTGTCATAACGGATATAACACTAAGAGCTCAAAAATTTGCTATAAATAAGAAGTGACATCTATGAATACAAAACTGATATTTTTCTCACTTTTTTTTAGCTCATTTTTGCTTGCAAATCAACTTTTAAACGATATAATAGCGCAAGCAAAACCTGGTTCAAAAATAGAGCTTCCAAATGGTACATTTCAAGGTCCCATCATAATCAATAAACCTTTAATTTTGACAGGAGTTGGCAAAAAAAGTGTTATACAAAACAGTGGTAATGGTACTGTTATCACCATCACAAGCCCTTATGTTACTATTAGCAACTTAACCATAAAAGGTAGTGGCTATCAAAGATATAGTCTTGATAGCGGTATCAAAGTGATAAATAGCTCACATGTAATAGTTAAAAACTGTAATTTTGATAAAACACTATTTGGGATTATTTTTCAAAATACATCTGATTCTAAAATAATTAATAACACGATAAAATCATATAGTGAAAAAGTCGTTGACAATAGAGGGGACGGGATACGACTTTGGGGCTCAAATAATAATCTTATTGCAAAAAATCATCTTTTTGCTAGCAGAGATATATCCTTAAATAGATCCAACAATAATACAATCAAATATAATCTTATAGAAAAAGGACGCTATGGCGTACTTTTAGATATGTGCAATGATATATCTGTGACATTAAATACAATCACTTCAAACTATGTTGGTGTGATGCTAAAAGGTGGGGAAAATATAGATATAAACAGCAATAAAATCATCAAAACACACCTCGCTACTGGAACTGGTATCATGCTAAAAGGCGGTAAAAACATACATATAACCCACAATATCCTTACGGGACATGCACAAGCTATCTATATAAATTCTCGTACAGCTGAAATTGGTATGCAACGCTTTATTGAGTATAATAAAATCTTAAACAATAATGTAGCATTCCATTTTTATACGACTATTAAAAATAACACTATCAGATATAATAATATAATAGGCAATTTAGAAGATGTTGTAAAAGATATTCCAAAAAGCAAATATTATAAAAATGATATCAGATTAAATTACTGGGATAGGTATATAGGATTTGATAAAAATGGCGATGATATAAGTGACATACCTTACCAAGTTCTTATATATGCAGATAAACTTTGGCAATTTAATCATCATGTAAAGTTTTTTTATGGAACTCCTGTACTTAGTATAGTAGATTTTATCGAAAGATTAGCTCCTTTTAGTGAACCTACTCTTTTACTTGAGGATTCTCAACCCAAACAACATCAATTTAACAATTAAAAGGATGAAAATGCTAGATTTAATTTTATTGCAAATCGCAAAAGCTTCTATACTCACAAAATTTGACTCTAAGTACACAATAGATAGAAAAAAGCTTTTAAAATCATACCCTTTTCTAAGCGAACTAAGAGCTACTTTTGTGACACTCAACTACAACAATCAACTTCGCGGCTGTATCGGCTCCATCATAGCTCATAAAAATCTACTTGAAGATACTATGGGAAATGCTTTGAGTGCAGCTTTTGGGGATCCAAGATTCCCACCTTTGGATTTACAAGAACTCTCATCTTCTTTATCTATCGAAGTTTCTCTCCTTACGCCTCCTGTTATATTGGAGTATAGTGATTTAGATGATTTGCTCCAAAAAATCAGACCAAATATAGATGGACTTATCCTAAAACATGATATCTATCAAGGAACATTTTTGCCCCAAGTTTGGCTCCAACTTCCAAATCCAAAAGAATTTTTGGAGCACTTAAGTATAAAAGCTGGTGCAAATCCATCAATATACAAAGAGCATCCAACCATATATAATTACACAGTAAATTCCATAGAAGATACTTTTACAAATATCAAAAGTTTAATATCGGGGTCAGAAATCTAGATTTTATATCCCTAACCACATCAAGTAATTTTTTCTTTTTCATCAAACTATCACCAAAATCCT
>CAZRAK010000040.1:0-15861 GCA_964598135.1 uncultured Campylobacterales bacterium | reverse complement strand
TCGCCGTTGGCGAGAGTGTTATATCTAAAAAGCAAAGCCCAAGTTAAATTCCTCTTGACTTATGCTTCGCCGTTGGCGAGAGTGTTTATTGTACCTTTGTACAGTTTTTGGATTAAATTATGGTAGCATTATAGAATTATTATACTATATACTCAATAAAGGAGTCAAAATGCTACTAGATTTTAACAATAATTTGGACAATTACAAGCTGATGCGACAAGCTATCATTCCAAGACCAATCGCTTGGATAGTTACCAAAGATATGTGTGTAAATATCGCACCATTTAGTTACTTTATGGCTTTAACTTCAACACCACCAACAATGATAGTTTCTATCGGACATAAAAGCGATGGAAGTGCTAAAGACACTCTTGCAAACATAAGAAAAACTAAAAGATGCACTATTTGTATGCCACAAGAAAAACAGTTAGAAAAGATGCATTTTAGTGCAAAAGAGTTAGCTCATGATATTAGCGAAGCTGATATTTTTGATATATCTTTGGAAGAAAAAATCAAAGATTATCCACCTATTATAAAAGATGCACCTATCGCATTTTTTTGTGAACTATTGCAAGAATTAGATATCAAAGAGAGTCAACACAAGCCTATAATTGTAGAGATAAAACAGATGTATATAAATGATGCCTGTATCACAAACAAAGAAAAAATGTATTTCGAATATGCCCCAATAGCAAGAATCGGCGGGGATTATAGTTTTTTAGGAAAGAAAATCAAGGCACCAAAGATACCTTAAATATATTTTTTGATAAAATAGGATATTTAAAATACGAAGGAACATAGATGGGTCAAACAATAACAGAAAAAATTTTTAGTGACCATATCGGGCGAGCTGTAAAAGCTGGCGAGATTATAAGATCAAACATAGACATGGTCATAGGAAATGACATCACAACTCCGATATCCATAAAAGCTTTTGAAGATAGTGGGGTAGAAAAACTAGCAAATCCAGATGGATTTTCTATCGTTATGGATCACTTCATCCCTGCAAAAGATATAGCTAGTGCAAATCAAGCAAAAATAAGCCGTGATTTTGCATATAAACACAACCTAAAACACTTTTTTGATGAAAAAGATATGGGAATAGAGCACGCACTTTTACCTGAAAAAGGGCTTGTAGTTCCAGGTGATGTTATCATAGGAGCAGATAGCCACACATGTACCCACGGAGCCCTTGGAGCATTTTCTACGGGCATGGGAAGTACTGATATATCATTTGCTTTAATAACTGGGGGGAACTGGTTTAAAGTACCTGAAGCCATAAAAGTTGTTTTTAGCGGAAAACCTGGTAAATTAATATACGGAAAAGACCTTATCCTAGAAGTCATCAGACAAATTGGAGTCGATGGAGCACTTTATAAAACTTTGGAATTTACAGGCGATACAATAAAATATCTTAGTATGGATGATAGATTTAGTCTGTGCAACATGTCCATAGAGGCTGGAGCAAAAAACGGCATAATAGCAGTTGATGAGATAACTAGAGAATTTTTAAAAGATAAAAAATTAGCAAGAGAGGCAAAAGAGTTTTATTCTGATGAGGATGCTGTTTATGTGCAAACTATCCACATAGATGTTGCAAAACTAGAGCCTCTTATCGCATATCCTCATTTGCCATCAAATGGAAAACCTTTAAGCCAAGCCATAAATGATGATATAGCAGTCGACCAAGTCTTTATAGGAAGCTGCACAAATGGGAGATTGGGAGATTTGCGAATTGCAGCAAAAATACTAAAAGGCAAAAAAGTAGCAAGAAAAACTAGACTTATCATAACACCAGCCACTCAAAAAATCTCACTTCAAGCCGCCAAAGAGGGCTTAGTAGAGATTTTTATAGAAGCGGGTGCAGTTTTTTCAAATCCAACATGCGGAGCATGCCTTGGTGGATATATGGGCATCTTAGGAGCTGGCGAAAAGTGCATATCCACAACAAACCGAAATTTTATAGGGCGAATGGGTGATAGAAGTAGCGAAATTTACCTTGCAAACTCTGCAATTGCCGCAGCTAGTGCAGTAGTGGGCAAAATTGCAGACCCAAGGAGCCTATAATCCTACCTCTACCTTGTGCCATAGTTGCTGGTGGTAAAAGTTCTCGCATGGGAAGCGATAAAGCATTGCTTCCTTTTGGGGAAAGTGAAACTCTCACACAATACCAGATAAAAAGAGTTAACAGCTGGTTTGCAGCTCTATTTATAAGCTGTAAAAACAGAGATAAATTTGATTTTGAAGCCTCTTTTATAGAAGATGGTAGTGAATTTAAAGAGTTTTCACCTTTAGTGGCCATTTATAGTATCCTCAAAAAACTCCAAACTCCTGTAGCAATTTTAAGTGTAGACACTCCTTTTGTAACAAAAGAGGTTTATGAAAAATTATGGAAAAATATGGAAAATTTTGAAGTTGTCATAGCAAAATCTCCTTTTGGTTCGCACCAAATGTGTGCAATTTACTCACCATCAATCTTGACAACTCTTAAAAAACAAATTATAGACAATAATCACAAAATAAGAAACTTCTTAGAAAAGACAAAAACAAAATATGTAGAATTTCAGAGTGATGAACTCTTTTTTAATTTAAACAGACCCATTGAATATCAAGAGGCTAAACAACAACTCACTAGGCTTTTTGCAAAATTATAGTGTGAGGTTCGAACCAACAGAAGAATTTATCCTCTAGTCTATAGTGCATAAGGTCAGTTATTATATTTTCTTTGAACCACAAGACCACCGAGTATAAAAACAAGGGCGATAATGGTTGAGTATAAAATCTCTTCTCCTACTAAAAATCTTATAAAAACAAGTGATAAAAGAGGTGATAAAAAGATAAGATTTGAAATTTTAGATATATGTTTTGTGTAATTAACTGCTTTTAGCCAAAATACAAATGAAAATCCCATCTCAAAAAATCCAACATAAACAGCTCCCAATAGTGCCTCAAGACTTGGCAGTTTTAAATCACCTTTGAAAAAAATATAAATTGATATAAAAATAACTCCAACTAAAAAATTTGAAAATAGACCAACTACTGGATTTGATTTGGATTTTGTGTTAAATATCCAATACATTGACCAAAGAATAGTGCTAAAAAGAGCAAGTCCAACACCAAAAATATCTCCAAAATGTAAAGAAAAAGGTGAGCCTTTTGTTGCAATTATAAGCACACCAAAGTAGCAGATAAACCCAGCTGATATATCTGCTTTTGTAATTTTATGTCCAAGAAATATCACACTTAGATATGCAAACATCAACGCCCAAGTATAGTTTATAGCTTGAGCAACTTGTGCTGGCAATACATCATAAGCCTTAAACAAAATCAGATAGTAGGCAAAAGGGTTTATAGCTCCACGGAGCAAGATTAATAGTGGCTCATTTTTAATATGTATAATAACTTCACCAACTCTTTTTTGATAAAGCACTATAGCTCCTAGCACAAATAAAGAGGCAAGAGAGGAATAAAAAAGCAACTCAACAGGAGTCAAAAATCTTAAAGTTATTTTAAATGCTGTCGCAACTGTTGACCATAAAAATACAGCTATCAAAGCAAATTTATAAGCTTTAGCTTGATTTTTGTCCAAAAAACACTTCCTTATCTTTTATCTTTTTGGTATTATACACAAAAAACAATAAGGAGAGAAAATATGATAAAACACATAGTATTTTTCAAACTAGAAGATGAATCTGATGCAGTAAGATATACTCTAAAAAATAGACTTGAAGCCATGAAAAATGAGATACCCATCCTAAAAAATATAGAAGTAGGAGTTGATATAAACAGAAGTGGTCGTGCCTATGACCTGTGTCTAATCACAGAATTTAACTCTAAAAAAGATTTAAAATCTTATGCCTCAAACCCTGTACATCTTGAAGTGATAAAGTATATAAAATCTCAAAATATTCTCACAAATGTCGTTGATTATGAAGTTTAAAATAACTCTTAAATAGTGGCAAAGATGCCGTAATTGAGCCTAAAACTATAAACAAACAAGCCAACCAAATAGTTGGACTTGATTTTGCCAAACCTAAAAAAATAAGCAAAAAAGTTGAGATGAGGGGTATCACATATGAAAAAGTACCAAGCATTTGTATATCCCCATTTTTAACACCATAATCCCATACGAAAAAAGCACCTCCAACAGGACCCAATCCAAGAACTAAAATCGCTATAAAATTTTCAAAATCAGGAATCACAGTTGGCTCAAATATAAAATGAAAAATAGCTGCTAGCAATGTAGTTACTCCGCAAAAACTCCCCACAACACTCGTAGAAACTTTCCCGAAATATTTTGACATCACAGAATATAAAGACCAAATTATCGCACATAAAAAAGCATAAAAATATCCCGTTAAGTATTTGGTTTCAAAGTGTAATCTGCCACCACCAAGCAATAAGACAACTCCAAAAAACCCTAACAATATACCCATCAAATGAAACCATCGAAGCTTGACTCCTGGCAAAAATGCACTAAATAAGACTATAAACAAAGGCCAAAGATAGTTTATCAAATTTGCTTCAATTGCAGGTGCATTTTGAAGAGCTAAAAAGTAAAAAAAGTGATAACCAAACAGTCCTACTATACCAACTAACCAAATTTTTATCGGAAGCTTTAGATGAATTAAGATACCTTTACCCTCTTTTTTCCACAAAAACAGTCCAATCAAAAACGCTATAAAAAAGGTCATAGAAACCAACTCAAAAGGCGGAATCTTTCCAGCTTTTACAGTCAAACTTGCTAATGTTGACCAAAGAAGTATCGCCAAGACACCAAACATATTTCCTCTAAAAACCTGTTGCATTACTCTCCTAAATGTGCTAAAATTCCTAAAAACCATAGGAAATGTATTGAAAAATTCTTTTATCCTTGTAATCATAACATGTTTTAGCCTATCACTTTTTGCACAAGATATCTCTAGCCTATACAAAAAAGCACAAGAAATTGAAAACAGAGGTGATTTTAAACAAGCTATGCTTATGTATAAAAAAGCTGCCTCTCTTGCTTTGCAACCAAAAAAACTGGAAACCTTTTTAAAAACAAAAAACAAAAAACAAAAAAATATTATACAATACGGCAATAATGACATCAAAAGTTATAAAAATGCAAGCACAAATGAGAGCTTAAAACAAATCATCTTTTCAGCTTTTGATGTTAAACCATACCGCATGAATTATCTACTGCCTATTACTTATGACAAGGTAAGCCATAATAAAAGAAAAAATATCGAAACAAAATTTCAAATAAGCTTCAAGAAAAGTTTAGCAAAAAACTTATTTGGTGTACAAAATGAGCTATTTTTAGGATATTCTCAAACATCTTGGTGGCAAACAAGTGCTGCATCTTCACCATTTAGAGAAACAAATTACGAACCTGAACTCTTTATAATATTTCCTTATACCAAAAGACAGAGCGTCCTAAAAGCTTACAAGATTAGCATCATGCATCAATCAAATGGACAAGGAGGACTACTTTCTAGGTCTTGGAATAGGATTTATCTATCTGGTATCTTTCAAAAAAATGGTTTTTTTATCTTGCCAAGAGTTTGGTACAGAATTCCTGAAAATAAAAAAACAAATGCAAGTGATGCAAATGGTGATGACAATCCAGATATCTACAAATACCTAGGATATGGGGATTTAAAAATTTCATATCCATATAAAAAACAACTTTTTTCCCTTCTTCTTAGAAACAATTTTAGGTTTCAAGGTGGCAATAAAGGTGCTGTACAATTTGATTGGACATTTCCATTGCCTTGGATAAGCGACCTCTTTGGCTATATGCAAATTTTTAGCGGATATGGCGAAAGTTTGATAGATTATAACAAGAGAAATGATAAAATCGGACTAGGTTTTGCGATAACTAGATAGATACTTCTTTATGCGCTCCACTCCTTGTGTTAAATGCTCTATATTTCTCGTATATGCAAATCTTATATATCTGTTTGTACCATTTTCTCCAAAATCAATCCCTGGAGTAGCAGCTACATGTATATTTTCCAAAAGCTCTTTGGCAAAAACAAAGCTATCATCACAATACTTTGAAACATTTGCCCAAATATAAAATGCCCCTTGCGGAGCTGCGTCTATCTCAAAAATCTTTGATAACTCTTCATATAAAAAATCTCGTCTTTTTTGGAACTCTTTTTTAACAAAGTTTTGATACTTATCATCAAAGGCTTCTAGTGCACCATATTGACTAAGTGTGGGGGCAGAGATAAAAAGATTTTGACAAAGTTTTTCTGCCTCTTTTAGTTTGTTTTTTGGAACTATTATCCAGCCAAGCCTATTTCCTGGTACGCAATAGTATTTTGAAAAACCATTTATCACATAAACATTATTGCTAAACTCCAAAGCACAGCTTGCATCTTTATCATATGTTAACCCATGATAAAGTTCATCAGAGATAAAAGATATATTTTGCTCATCACAATACTCTATCAACTCTTTTAAATTCTCTTTTTTATAGATATTTCCAGTTGGATTTGACGGAGATGAAATTTGCAAAGCATCTAGCTTTTTATCTTTTAAATCTCTTACATGCAATTCAAAATCATCTTCCTTGCCAATAGGCATAAAAACAGGCTCAATATCCATCATATGAGCAAAATTTTTGTAGCAAGGATAAGATGGGTCACTAAGTCCAAGTTTAGCGGAGTGTTTTAGTGTTAAAGAGTAGGCTACCAAAAATGCTCCACTAGTTCCTGGAGTCAAAAAAATCTGTTGTGGATCAATTTTTAATCCGTATGCTTTTTTATAATTTTTGGCTATCTTTTGTCTTAACTCCAACAAACCTAAACTTTGGGTATAAGAAAACATATCATTATCAATAGCTTCATGCAAGGCTTTTTTTACTTTTGGAGATGGTGGAAGGTCTGGTTGTCCTACTTCAAAATGTATAGCATCCTCGTATTTTAAAGCGTCTCTTACTATATCCATGACTATAAATGAGCTCATCTTTGAACATCTCATAAAAAATCCTATTTTTTTATAGGAATAATAACACAAAATTTGATAAAATAGACAAAAAAGGTGACACATGCAAAAATTAATACAAAATTTAGAAAAAAATGGCTTTAGCGTCTATTTTGCAAAGAATAGAGCAGAAGCGTTAACAATAGCAAAAAGATTTTTAGAAGATGTTGATACTGTTGGTTTTGGTGGTTCCACCACTGTTGCTCAAATTGGATTACTTGAGTATATTTTAAAACAAAAAAACCTAAAAACTTTCAATCAGTATGAAAATGGAATTGATATGCAAGAAAACATCAAAAGAAGGCGGGAAGGTATGCTTGCTGACCTATATGTTACAGGATGTAATGCTATAACCAAAAATGGAGAATTAGTCAATGCTGATGGAAGTGGAAATCGAGTGGCTGCTCAAATATTTGGTCCAAAAAAAGTTTTACTAGTAGTGGGTGTCAATAAAATAGTTCCAACCCTAGAAGATGGATTTAAAAGAATTATAAACATAGCTGCTGTAAAAAATATAGAAAGATTGAACTCAAAAGCCAAAGAGATGGGGAAAGAGCCAAAGTACAACATCAACAATATAGCAAATAAGTTTGCCTATATAAATGCAGATGAAAAAGATAGAACTCATATCATACTCGTAAATGAAGAGTTAGGTTATTGATGATATAATATCACAAAGGAAAAACATATATGAAACTAACGCACTTAGATGAAAAGGATAGACCAAAAATGGTTGATGTCTCAGACAAAGCAGAGACTTTTAGAATTGCAAAAGCAAGTGGTCTTATAAAGATGAGTCAAAAAGCATATGAAATAATTGTTGGCGAAAAAGCGAAAAAAGGTCCCGTCATACAAACTGCAGTTATCGCTGCAATTCTTGGCACAAAAAGAACAAGCGATTTGATTCCGATGTGTCATCCTCTTATGCTTACTTCCGTAAATTGTGATGTACAAGAACTCCCAAAACTACCTGGTTTTAAGCTATTTGTCACAGCAAAATTAAGAGGTCAAACAGGAGTTGAAATGGAGGCATTAACTGGAGTTAGTATCGGACTTTTAACGATATATGACATGACAAAAGCAATAGACAGATCAATGGTCATAAGTGATGTTTTACTTGAAAAAAAAGATGGTGGCAAAAGTGGACAATACAAAAGAGCTTAAGCTTGATTATCCGACAAACTGGAAATATAAGATTATTTTAGAAAAAAAACAAAATGCACAACAAATCGCTAAAGATATCTTAAAAAAACGAGAGCACAAGATTAAAAAGTCCCAAAATAGCTCGAGTGGAAAATATACTAGCCACTCTTTAGAAGTTTTAGTTCACAGCGATGATGACAGAAAAACCCTATTTGACACTTTAAAAGAGCATAAACATATAAAATTTGTACTGTAAGGAATAAAAATGCAATCTACTCAAACAATTTTTTTAAACACAATAAAACAGAATAGTGGTAACCCAGAGTTTTTGAAAATCTTAAAAGATTTGAGCTTTGAGCTTTCACGCAAAAAAATACAAAGACTAAAGGATGATAGAAAAATACAAAATAGAATAGGTGAACTTTTTGAACAGTATTGCAAAATCTTAGAAAATGAAGGCATCAAAAATGTTAAAAATATCTCCTGTGTCATTGATGGACTAATTAAAGCAGCAAATTATAACAAAGAAGAGTTTTTGTATAAAACCATATATGAAATTGAGCAACTCAAAAAATCTGCCCAAACACAAAAAAAAGAGATACAAAACACAATAACCAATACTTATAATATGCTAGAAAAGCATATAAATTCTCTACCAAACAAAGAAAAAAGCACGGCCCAAAAAGCACTAAATGACACGAAGCTAAATGCTCTTGAGATGCTAGGAATTTTAAGAGAAACGACCGAAGAAGCAATACTAACAACACTTGAAAAAGGTAGTGATATAGAAGATACTACTTTCCAAATTACAAAAAATCTAACTTTTCAAGCCATAAATGATGGCGACTTTATAAAAAAAAGATTTTTGGATATCACCAACACTATTGTGAGCGTATCACTTGAACTTGCTAATCAAAACCTTGGCTTCTCAAAAGAGTTGATAAATGGCTCAGTAGAGGGCACAAAAGAGGGGATACTAAAAGCCATAGACAAATTTAAAAATGATATAAAATTTGCACCAGATGATGATGATGAAATATTTAATCAAAATCTTGAACTAACAAAGAGAGATTTGCCAACGATAGAGGAAGAATACATACAAATACTTAAAAATTTATCCAAAAAGTATGACGGCAAAGTCAAAAATGCCTTAGATGAAAAAATAGAAAAATATGACAGCTCAGTTGAAAAAATAAAGCGGGCAACCTTGGAAGCAAAAGAGGTTATAACTCAACGACTTGAAGAGTTTGCAAGTGAAGTTTCCATAGATGATATAAAAGAAAAAGCAGAAGTTAAATTTGAAAATCTCAAAAAAGATGTAAGTGAGTTTAGCAAAAAAGCAAATGAAACACTAGAGCATTTTAAACAAAATGAAACAGCTAAAAAAGCGACAATCGAAGCAAAAAAACTAGGGCTTCGGGCTTGGGAAGTTGCAAAAAATATGCTTGATAGTGCTATGAAAAATGCAAAAGATAGCATTAAGAAAGATGAAAAATAGAAGCTTATTTTAGAGTCTGCAAAAAAGCCAATAAATCATTAATTTCACTTTGGCTCATCCAATCAAATGATGGCATGATGGAACTATTTTTATTATTCTCATTTTTTTCAATCCAACTAAAATTTGGATGGGCTGTTTTGGTAAAATCCTCTACTTGCACTCTATTGGGGTCTAAAATTGACTCCTTTAGATAGTCTAAATTTCCATATCCACCAACAAAAGACAAATCAGGTGCCATATATTTTGGTGCATTTTTTACCTTTTTATACACATGACAAATTGAACAATTTTTAAGTGCTATCTTTTCACCATTTTTAACATTTGCTGTTATTTGTTCACCTATTTTATTTATCAGCTGTTCACCTCCATCAACACCTTCAAGTTTTACAGCTATCCAAGGTGTTAGATTTCTAAGCCTTCCTCTTTGCATATTTTGACCATTATATACTGAAAATGAAATAATAAAAGCACCACTATTTTGGCTTGAAAATTTATCTACTATCTGTTTTGATAAGCTTCCTAGCCAATAACCGTTTTTATATATCAAATCCATAGTTATATTTGAATTTTTAAAATTAATCTTTTTTGAACTGTTAAATCCTTGATATTGGAATACTTCTTGTTTAACATTTATGTAATTTTTGTTATTATCAAAAATCTGTTTTTTACTATATTGAACTATTCCTGCTTTGGCTTCATAATATATAACGCTATATTTTCTATCACCAAAGTTAACATAGGGTATAACCTCTAACTGAGTTGGGAATTCAATGCCAAAACCATCTTCAAAACTATCTGTTTCTAATTTTTTGGCTATATTTTCTGTTGTATCCCTCCATTTTAGTAAAAATGCAATATTTTTTCCATCATATAGTGCTTTTATCTTTATTGTTTTCACTCCATTGTTATAATTTAGTCTATTTGCTTGTGAATCGTTAGTTTTGATGTTAACCATAGGGTATGCTTTAAAATTTACAAAATTTGCACTCATCCAAGCTTTTGATGTAGCCTTTATTCCTAATACATTACCAGGTACTTTTATAGCAGAGATATAATCATTTGCGCTTGCAAAACAAACTATCAAGATGAAACAGACAGTTTTAACTAACATCTGTTTTTGTCTCAATTTTATTTTGATTAGGATTTATTTTGAGTCTAAACATATCACTTTGCTTAAGAGATACAAGCATCTCTAAAAGTTCACTTTTCCCATCTCTTTTCTCATTTTTTAGAGTTTTTATTGCATCATAAACTTCTTGTCCAAAGAGTTTTTCTAGCTCATCCATTGGAATTCTATCACTATTTTCAACTATCTCTCCTTGGTCATTGAATTTTGGTGGAGATAAAAAGGGTGGGATATAATAGACATTTGGTTCAACTCCAAAATCTGCTCTTAAAGGAAGTGCAACTTTGTATTTTTTTACCAATTTATAGACTTGCCCCTCTATGTCATCTAAAAACCCAACAAATCTAGCCCGCCCCGAACAATCACTAGCACACAAAGGAGCTAACCCCTCTTGTGTTAAAGGAAAGCAAAAATTGCACTTTTCACTTTTTGATAGTTTAGTGTTAAAATATATCTTTTTATATGGACAAGCTGCTATACAGTACCTACATCCTTGACACAAATCCATATCAACCAATACAATTCCATCTTTTTCTCTTTTAAATATAGCATCATGAGGACAAGCACTCAAACAACTAGGTTTTGAGCAGTGGTTGCAGATGCGAGGCAAATTAAAAAAGTAGTTTTCTTTTGGAAATTCACCAGCACCCTCTTCTTCGTCCCAATTTACACTCCAAGTAGATTTTATTTTTGCTTTGAATTCCTTTGCATTCATAATTTCATCATGATTATACTCCCAAGGAATGCCATACTCTTTTTGCATATTTGGAATTTTACCATCTTTCAGACTTCCGTTAGCATTAAAACCTCCGCCCATATTTTGCCAATTTCTTGGATAACCTTTTCCTGGAATTGTCTCTACACTATTCCAATACATATACTCTTTTCCGTTTTTATTTGTCCACATACTCTTGCAAGTTACTGTACAATTTTGACATCCTATACATTTATTTAAGTCTATCACCATCGCAAGTTGTCTTTGTGAAATCATGTACTACTTCTTTCAATATTCAGATAATTTTTTCTATTTTTACCAAGAATCTCACTATAACCCAACCTATCTTTAAACATAAAATATTCCCATCCATCTTGTATCATCACGCAATCAGGCGGTACAGATGAACTAATTTTTGCCATAGCAAAAAATTCTCCAACATCATTATATATTCTTATTTCTTCTGCATCTGCTATATTCTTTGTTTTTGCTGTTATTGTATTTATAAAAACGACTGGCTCTCCTCTTTGAAGCCTTAGTAGCATTGTGCTTGTAGAGTAATTAGTGTTTTTATTCCATTTTGATTTTTTAATTATAAAGCTATATGGAAACTTTGATACTTTTGGCTCCAAAGAGGGAAGTATCTCTATATTTTGATTATTTTTAGTTTGTGCATCCATTTTTTGCATATTTACAGTTTCATTTTCAACTATCTTTTTTCTTATTAAGTTATATGCAAATTCATCAGTTCCTAAAGGATTTAGGACATCTTTTTTATTTATATATTCTTGATAAACTGTAGATAAATCATGAAAGCCTGAGGTCGTATATTTTATCTCATCTTCAATTTTGCTTAACTCTATATTTTTCTCTTTATTTGATATATATTCCAATTTTTCTGCAATTTGTGTAAATATACTCCACTCATCTTTTGAGGCACCTATGGTTTCTAACTCTATAGGTGGTTTTGAGATTAAGAGCTTATCTATTTTATTTTGTGATTTATATATATCCCAACTTTCATAAATCCATTTTGCAGGCAAAGCAATATCAGAATATAAGACACTTTCACTTACTTTTGTATCAATACAGACTATAAATTTTGTCTTTTGCAAAAATGTTGCTTTAAACTCTTTTGGTTGCTTATTAAATATCGAACTAGCGGTGATGATAACCATATCTTTTACGACTTCATCTTTTTCCCTAGCTTTATATTTACCGTCAAAATCACTTAAAAATTCAAATATATTTTCTTGTTTTTGTTTTGCATCAACAATCCCAAGCAAACTCTTTAAATATTTAATATTTTGTCTTGTTTTATATCCATTTCCAAATATAATTTTAGGATTTTTAGAATTAGCCAAATCTTTTGCTAAATTCTTAATAATGGACGGGTTAATTTGTGTAATTTTTTCTGTCTTTTTTGAAATATACTCTTTTAAATCATTTTTATTAAATTGCGTTATTTTTGTTTTTTGCCAACTATTATCAAGCACCTCATATATCAAATTCATTACAAGCACATCATCACTTCCGCTTTTAATCGGTATCCACAAGTCAGAACATTTTGCTGTTTGATTATACTCTGGGGTTATAGTTATTACTTTTGTACCCTTATATCTGCACTCTTGTATAAAATGTGCCTCAGGTATGTTTGATTCCATCGGGTTGTATCCCCAAAAAATTACCAAATCTGATTTATATAATTGACTTAATTTTACAATTTCGTTTTGTGTTGTTTCCTCTTTTAAAGCAATACCCAATAAATTTGCAAATCTTATTGCGCTTGCCTTTTTGCTCTCTCCCCAAAGACTTTTACCAATCTGAAGCAATATACTATTTGCCCCCTTATTGCTATCTATCATCAAATCCCATATATTTTGTGCAATCTCCATAGTTGCGCTTTCCCAATCAAGTTGCTCCCATTTCCCTTCTCCTCTTTCGCCCACTCTTTTCATAGGATACATTAGCCTATCTTGTGCATACATACAAGCTGAATGTCCAGATGCTGTAGTTTCGCCTCGAGGTTTATAGTCTGGTTGATTTAGATTTACTTGCAAATAGTTACTATTTAGATTCTCTCTTGTAACTATGCTATTGTTTACCCAGATATCATAATCTTTATAACGACCTTTTTTATCCAAATCACCTCTAATAAATCTTAGTTTGGTTTTATATGTATTGTAAGTCTGTATATGCTCTTGTAGGTTTGTAGTTTGGGCAAAGAGTATACTCTCATTTGCCAATACAGCCGCCGTAACAGCTGAAATTTGTAGAAATCTTCTTCTTCTTGCATCCATAAGTATAATACCCCATAAAATCTTCTAGGGGTATTATACTATAAAAACTGTTTAACCTTAGTATCTATATCTTAAAGAGAGCCTTATATCTGAAGCACTTTTAACTGCCCCTGGTGTTGTATCAACATCATATGGTGTACCAGTAGTACCAAAGAACATATCACTTCCTGTGTAATTATAATTTATGTATGTGTATCTTATTTGCCCAGTTAAGAATCTGTCTAAAATTGGGAAATTATAATACGCCTCATAAGCATCGCCACGAGCTGATAATTTAGAGCCTATAAGTGTATCTTCACCGTAGTCAAAACTTCTCCAGTATTTGCTTCCGTGGTTATATTCAAACCCTACTACATCACTATCCATAAAACCTGGCACATTAACACCAATATAGTACGAAACTCCTGTTTCAGATTTTCCAGATCCCAGCATCTCTGTAGTAGCTCCTAATGCTCCAGCAGAATTTATTATTACATTGTGCTTTCCTTTAGGGTCTGTTTTACTCCACGCTAATGATGCAAAAAATGTTGTATCATCCAAGAAATCACTTATACCATCACCTATACCAACACTCTGAAAAGAGAGAGCTCCTCCTGTCATATCACCAACATCAACTAAATTTACATTATAGCCTGCTGTTGCCGCTGTAAAATTTGCTCCCATCATATTCCAAGCTTTAAACCAGTTAAACATAACAGTATATTGACCATCATCATAAAGTCTTGCTATCAATCCAGCTAAATCCATATTTGCAGAATTAAGATTTGATTTTGCATAAGGAGTATGAGTATAGCTAGGATATACACCGCCTAAGCCCATATAGTTATCAAATGTTGGATATTTGGCATCAGCATTTGAGTTTCCTCTTCCTATACAAAGTTTAAAATACATCCCTGATATATTTGTTATATTCTCAACATTTACCATAAAACTTGCACCATCAAACTCCATATTTATATTATGTCCGATAGGAGAAGCTGGGCTCACATTGTCTTCTCTATAATTTAATAAAAATCCATTTACTGCTGGTCTTCTACCAAAACTTATAGTATATGGAACTTTTCCAGCATTTCCAAAATAGAGTGCATACGCCTCTTTTAGTCTAAAATTAGCATCCCCACTTGGCGTTTCATCTGCGAACCAATCCATATTTTGAAATGAATTGTATGGCTGAACAGAGTTGTAACCAAATGATTTATATACTCCTAATGCACCGTGGAAGACCAAGTCATCTCTTGGTTGTGCCGCCATATTAAGTATAAGTTTATTTGTCCAAATACCATTACTCTGTTTTGATGCTCCATTGATTTTATAATCAATAACATCATACGCTGTTCTTAAGTCTGCACTAAATTTTATATTATCTCGAGCATCATGTGCTTTCACTTCTAATAGCTCTTTTTTAAGTGAACTTATATTGATTTTCTTTTGAGCAGCCTGTAATTCACTCATTTGAGCTTTTAGCGCCTCTATTTCCGCCTTCATATTCATATCTTTTGCCATAGCAAAAGAACCAAACACAGCACCAATTAGTATTGGAGCGATTAACCTTTTCATCTTTAACCTCCGATTTTTATTTTCCAATAAACGATAGGGTTCATTACAAAATGTATATATTCTGTAATTATAACCAAGAAAAGATAAAATTTTCTTTAAATATGTAAATTATAATTAAATTATTTCATATTTAAGTTAAATATATTTAACTAATATCAAAATTATCTTTACTTTATTATTAATATTATAATATCAATTTATGATTATTCTTTATATGGTATATTAACCCAAATTGCTAGTTAAAAACCAGTGTCTACTTCTTAATAGTTAGCTTTAAAAACATATCGATACTATAAGCAGTAATGAATAGTTTCAACTTAATCAAAAAGCCACTAATAGATGTAATTTTTATCACTCTACCAAACTTTGCAATTATAACAGAAAAGACAGTTTCTACACCTTTTCCAATTTTTCTTTTTATAAAATTTTTAGAGTTTTTTTCCATATTTTATCTATAGATTAGAGATAAATTTATTCCAAGATTTGATACATCCCGACGAAAAAAGACTAAAACTAGCCCTAGATGAACTCTCATACTTCGCCA
>CAZRAK010000039.1:0-15982 GCA_964598135.1 uncultured Campylobacterales bacterium | reverse complement strand
TATATAACTCCCAACTAAAGCTTTCGCTTTGCGAAGAAAATTCCTTTTTATTTTTATTTTTTCACTAAAGCTTTGCCTTTGGCAAGAAGTAATATATAACTCCCAACTAAAGCTTTCGCTTTGCGAAGAAAATTCCTTTTTATTTTTTTAAAACTGTATCTATAATAGCATCTGTATATAGTGCAAAACCAGCTGATTTTACTCCATCACACTCATAATTTCCACCAAGTCCTAGAGTTAGATTTTTTTCTATAAATCTAAAGAACAGACCATCATAATACCTCATCTTCGCATAATACAAAGGTGAAAAAACTACTCTTTTATAACCTATTTTTTCACTCATCTCTTTCATGTTAATAAGCTCATCCTTGATATCTTTGGGAGCCTCTTTTACTACTTCATTTAATTGTTGTAAATTTTTAACCTTAACAAGTTTATCTAACCAAGGAACCCCTAGAGCAAAAAGTTTTTGTATCTCACCTTTCTCAAATATATCAATATCCAAATCATACTTTAAAGCTATCATATTTGGAATATTTATGTTGCATATTTGTAAAAGCGGGGAGAGTGAAAATCTATCAAATATTTTTGAGCTTATATCTATACCAAATGTAAGATTTGTCGCACCAACAAACTCCGCTCCTATTTGATTTATCTCAAAACTTGGAAATTTAAAAACAGGCTGTATATAAAACCATCTATCTTGGGTAATACTTCGACCCAATCTTTTGCTCATAAGCCTTACAACATCCATCGTACTATCAGCTCTTAGAGACAATACATGATTATCACCATCTGCGACTCTTATAAGCTCTTTTTCTGCGATGCTACCGTGCTGATGATATGACAAAAATGGTGTCACAATCTCTTCAAAATCCTCTTTTTCAAATATACCACTCGCAATACTCTCTATATCTCTCTTTAATTTGGCACTTTTTCCAAAATAGAGCTTGCTACCTGTTGGTATCTCGTGTTCATATATCATTGTTTTGCCTTATATTGTTGCTCGCAAAAAACCCTATTTGCAGTTCCATCATATTTTCTTCTGCCAAGTTCATCAAGTGCTAACTCTATAGCATTTAATGTCCAAGGTATTTCGTAACCTTCAAAAATTCCCATATGATTTATACGAAAAAGGGTACTCTTTACATGTTCTTGACCGCCTGCTATATTTATACTATATTTCTCTTTTAATATCTTTCTTATTTTTGCTGCATCTTTATCTAAAACTGCACTCATAGAGTTTGCTGGTGTTTTTGGAAATATCTTAAGACTAAGAGCTTTTAAAGCTTCTCTTGAACTCTTTGCTCTTAAGGCTGTATTGGTATATAATTTTTCTATACCGTTTTTTTCTATCATTTCCAAAACAGCTTTTAAACCTATAATTAATGTCGTAGGTGCTGTCCAAGCGGTTGTATTTTTTTTCTGATTTTTTAACTCAGTTGCGAGATTAAAATAGTATCCAACAGAAGATTTTTTAATCTTTGTTACCGCCTCATCGCTAAGCCCTATCATGGATAGACCAGGAGGTAACATAAATGCTTTTTGACTACCTGATATCAAAGCATCTATATTTGTAGTATCAATCTTTTCTACTCCTACAGCAGTAATACCATCAGCTATAATTTTTATCTCTTTATTAACCTCTTTCGCCACTTTTGCAATTTGCTCAACTGGATGCCTAAGCCCGCCTGAGCTTTCACAAATCTGTATACAAATAGTGTCTATATCTTTATCATTATTCAGAGTTTTTTTGACATCTTCTACACTACAAGGTGTATCCCAATCATATTTTAGCTCTGTATATGCTATGTCATAAGCATCACAAATTTTTCCAAATCTCTCGCCAAATTTACCAGCATTTACAACTAATGCTTTTTTTTCACATAAATTCAATATGCTAGCTTCCATAGCACCTGTTCCGCTACTTGCAAGCATCAAAATTTCGCTCATGCCAAACATTTTTTTCAAAAGCTCTCTTACACTCTTAAAAATCTCTTCAAATTCAGGAGTACGGTGATGGATAGTAGGTTCACCCATAGCCAAACGAATAGCCTCAGGAACAGGAGTTGGCCCAGGAGTCAATAATAACATTTTCATAACCCTCTTATAATTTTTGCTCTATTTTACCCAAAACTTACTTTTTGTTTGTTTATAGATAATTTAGGGAATTATATAAAACAAAACCATAAAGTAGTGGCAAATGCTTCCTGCTAGCACAAAAAGATGCCAAATCGCATGATTGTATGGAATTTTTTTTATTATATAGAAAATCACACCAATAGAATAAAATAAACCTCCTGCTAAAAGCAACCATAATCCGCCTGTCTCCATATTTGCTATTAGTTGTTTTGTAGCTACTATAATAAGCCATCCCATCAAAATATATAAGGCAATTGATAGTTTTCTAAATCTATTTTGTGTTATAAATTCTAGCACTATACCAAATATTGATATAGCCCAAATAACAGCAAAAATACTCCAACCCCAAGCTCCTTTTAAAACAACCAAAGCGATAGGAGTATAAGTACCAGCAATTAAGAAATATATAGAAGCATGGTCAAATTTACGAAAAATTTGCTTAGCTTTTTCATTTGTCACTGCATGATAAATTGTAGAAAAAGAGTATCCAAATATCAAAGACGCGCCAAAGATAGCACAACTAATGATGAGCATAACGGAGCCATTAATAGAAGCAAATGCTACTAAAACACTTAATCCCACTATACTAAGAAGTATCCCAAAACCATGAGTTGAAGCATTAAAAATCTCTTCTATGAAACTATATCTTCCTACTAATTTTTCCATGTCTATACCACCAATCGTATTACATCATTTGGGTGAGCCACCACATATTTTGCTCCATTTTCTATCAACTCTTTTTTATCTCGAAATCCCCATAACACCCCAATAGAGTCTATATTTGCACTTTTTGCTGTTAGCATATCAATCTTTGTATCTCCCATAAACAAGCACTCTTCAGGCTTTATATGCAACTCTTTCATTATCTCTACAGCTCCTGCTGGGTCTGGTTTTCTTGCAACCTTATCTCTTATGCCATAAACTACTTTAAAATCCCAATTCCTCAAGTATTTTATCGCACAAAGCTTTGTGAAACTATTTGGCTTATTTGATAAAATTGCCATCTTAAAACCTCTTTTTTGCAAAAATGTTAAAAGTTTGCTGATGCCATCATATAGTTTTGTGTTTTTATTATACTGAACAAAGTAGTGTTTTTCATACATCGCCAAAGCTTTTTTTATCTCTTCATCACTAGCATCTGGTAAGATATCTTGCATCAATTTTAAAGCTCCCTCGCCTACTAAATACCTATAATCTTCTACTGGTATCCTCTTTTTTTCAAACTTTTGCAGTACAAAATTGGTACTAATAGCAATATCTTCAAGAGTATCAAGCAAGGTTCCGTCTAAATCAAATATTATACCTCTCTTCTTCAAAGTGCCATCCTAACAGCCTCTTTTGCGTGAATTATAGTTGTATCATAAACCTTTATGTCTACATCATCTTGTGAGATTAACATACCAATTTCAGTACAACCAAGTATGACACCTTGGACATCTTTTGCCTTTTTTATAATCTTCATAAAAATACTTTTTGATTCATCCTTCACCTCTCCTAAACAGAGTTCACCATATATAACTTTATGGATAGTCTGCATATCAGGAACATTTGGAGTGATAATTTCTATACCCTCTTCTATCAATTTTTGCTTATAAAAATCCTCTTGCATGGTAAATTTAGTACCCAAAAGAAGTACTTTTTTACCACCGTATTTTTTAATCTCTTTTGCCGTAGCTTCTGCTATGTGCAAAAATGGAAGCTCAATATGCAGAGTTATTTTTGGCAAAAGTTTGTGCATTGTGTTGGTACAAATCACTATAAAATCAGCTCCTGCACTCTGCAAAGATTTACAAGCCTCAATCAAAATTTTAGTTGCCTCATCCCACCTATCAGTACGCCTAAACTTTTCTACTTCTTCAAAATTGACCGTCACCATGACAGACTTTGCATTATTATGAGAGCCTAAAAGCTCATTTGTATAGCTATTTATAATCTTATAGTAATTGGAGCTACTCTCCCAACTCAAACCGCCAAGCAAACCTATAGTCTTCATATCTATATCTTGCAACCTTTTGCTTGAGTTTGGACATACTCTTTATTCATCATCTTTAATGCTCTTTTTTTGATACCTTTTATAGTTATACCAAACTTTTTAAAGAGTTCGTCAGCTGGTGCAGATGCTCCAAAACTCGTCATTCCAAGCACTTCATCAGCAAATCTATACCACTCAATTCCGCTAGCTGCTTCTACAGCTAAAACTTTTGTATTTGGGTCTATAACTTTATCTATGTAGTTTCTATCTTGCTGTGCAAAAAGGTCAAAACAAGGCACACTTACTACATTTGCATTTACTCCTGCTAGTTCAAGGTGACAAGCAGCTTTGAGTGAGGGCATAAGTTCACTACCACTCGCTAAAATTGTAAGGGTCGCATTATCTCTTTTTTTAATTAAATATCCACCATTTGCAACTTCTCCAAACTCTACTTTTCCGCTCTTTAGTGTTTGAAGTTTTTGTCGAGAAAGCACAAAAGCACTAGGAGAACTCTTCATGCTAAGTGCCCTCTTCCAACACTCTACATTTTCACTAGCATCTGCAGGGCGAAAAACATAAAAGTTTGGCATAGCTCTAAATTGACTTAATTGCTCTATGGGCTGATGCGTTGGTCCGTCTTCTCCAACTCCAATGCTATCATGAGTCCAAATAAAAAAGTTTTGGATTTTCATCAAAGCCGAAAGGCGAGCTGCAGGTTTTAGATAATCACTAAATATAAAAAATGTTGCACTAAAAGGGATAAACAAACCATAAAGTGCCATTGCATTAGTGATAGCAGTCATAGAGTGCTCTCTTATGCCAAAGTGAATATTTCTGCCTGTTGGGAAAAAGCCCATATCTTTTAGTAAACTCTTGTTTGATGGTGCTAAATCAGCACTCCCACCAATAAATCCTGGAACTGCTCTGGCTATCGCATTTAAAATTTGTCCATTGCTATCTCTTGTTGCTACTTTACTTCCCTCTTCAAACTGAGGCCAAATGATTTTTGAAAAATCAGGATTTAAAAGAGCTTTTAATGCCTCGTTTTGTTCAACATATGGTGCTTCATTTAGGAGTTTTTTCCATTCTCTCTCAGCCAAATCACCCTTTTCAACTGCACACTCAAATCTAGCTTTTACATCTTCACTTATAAAAAATTGAGCATCAGGGTTAAATCCAGCATTTAGTTTTGATTCTCTTATCACTTCCTCGCCAAGTGGGGCACCATGAGCCGCACTTGTTCCCTCAAGCCCAATTGCTCCTTTTGCGATAATGGTATCTGCTATTATCAAATATGGCTTACTCTGCTCTTTTGCATTTTCTAAAACTTCATTTATCTCTATATAATCATGTCCATCAATTCTTGAAACTTGCCAACCTTGAGCTTCAAATCTCATTTTTACATCTTCGCTCCAAGCCAAATTTGTATCTCCTTCAATGGTGATATGATTACAATCATAAAACATCACTAAATTATCAAGTCCAAGATGACCTGCTAATGCACAAGCTTCATAACTAATGCCCTCTTGCAAATCGCCATCACCACAAAGAGCATACACTTTATGGTCTATTATCTTTGTAGTTTCACTATTTAGTCTGTTTTGTGCTAGTTTTTCAGCCATCGCAAAACCAACCGCATCGGCTATACCTTGCCCAAGAGGTCCCGTAGTTACTTCGACACCTGGCACATCACCATACTCAGGATGTCCAGGGGTTTTACTACCTAATTGTCTGAAATTTTTCAAATCTTCTAAACTCATATCATATCCACTTAAATGCAAAAATGAGTAAATCAAACTAGAGGCATGTCCTCCACTAAAAACCAATCTATCTCTATTTAACCATTTTGGATTTTTTGGATTATGCTTTAAGTGCTTGCTTAAAACAGTAATTATATCAGCCAATCCCATGGGAGCACCAGGATGCCCACTATTTGCAGCTTGAACCATATCTGCACATAAAAATCTAATCGTATCTGCTTGTTTTTTTAACATTTTTAAATCATCCATTAAAATATCCTTTTACTATAACATCTAGCCTATCGGCTAATTTTTTATCTAATTTTGCTAACTCCATATGTAAATCTTTTAATGCTTTTTCTTTGTAAGATAGTGCTCCTTCAAGCCCTAAAAGATTTACAAATGAATTTTTATGTTCATCATTATTTGTTGGTTTTCCAGCCTCTTCTTCGCTAAGAGTTGCATCTATTATATCATCTTGAATTTGAAACAAAAGCCCTAAACTTAATCCAAAGTTATAAATCGCTATTTTACTTTTTTCATCTAATTCACATATAACCGCCCCCATAAGCAAAGATGCAGCTATAAGTTTGGCTGTTTTGTTTAAATGCAAAAATTCCAATTCATTTTGTTTTAAAATCTTATCTTCAAATTCACAATCTATGGCTTGCCCTATAACCATACCGCTACTTCCTCCATTTTGAGCTAATATTTCCACTAATTCAATCCTGACTTTGTCACTTAGTGGTGCAGTTGATATCTTGTAAAAAGCATCTGTATTTAGTGCGTCACCTGCAAGTATAGCTGTAACTTCATCATAAGCTACATGCAAAGTAGGGTGTCCTCTTCTTAACTTTGAGTTATCCATAGAAGGCAAATCATCGTGTATCAAAGAGTAAGTATGAAGCATCTCAAGCCCTAGTGCAATAGGATATGAGTTCTGTATCAAAAGCGGTGAACAGACATCTACTACATTTAATAGTAGCATCGGTCGAAATCGCTTACCACCAGCTTGTAGTATCTCTCGCAAAGCTTTTTGAAAATGAGGATGAAAACCTTCGATAGTTGGTAGATTATAGTTTAAATAAAGTTCAAAATCTCTTAAAATTATCTCATTTTGATTCACAAATTAACCTTGATAAAAAACTGGAAATTGGCTCTTTCAAAAAGTAAATTTATCACTTTTTTCTCTGTTTTTGAAAAAATTCTTCTTATTTCATTTGCATTTTTTACATTTTTTCTATCCATTTGTAGAAGCTTATCTCCTATATGCAACCCGCTTTTAGCACCAAAGGAGTTTTTTGATATTTTTATTATTATTAAATTTTTATCAAGAAATAGACCTCTATTTTCTAAAAACGAATCACTAAGTTCTCCGCCGCCATATCTCTTTTGAACTTTTATTTTTATTGTGTGTAATGTATTTTTTCTTAAAAACTCTAATTTTACTATTTGATTTTTCTTTTGAAATAGAATCAAATTATTAGCATCTTCTACTTTTTTGATTTTTTCACCATCTATTTTTTTTATAATATCTCCGACTTTTAGTTTTTGGTTTTTAAAGAGTGGGTTTATAGAAGAGATAATCACTTTTTTACCAAGTCTTGCAAATCTTACACCAATATCTCCATAAAAAACCTCTTTTGAGTTCAAAAATTTATTTAAAAAATTTGAAGATATAAATTTACCATTTCCGATACCAAGACCATAAACTTGACAGCAAAGACAAGAAATCAAGCTGTTTGGTGGAGTTTTACTGTTTTGTTCAAAGTATATATTTAAACCCTCTCCTCTTTGTGCAAAATTGCCTATGTATAAGGAGTTTTCATCTATACTTGCTAACCACTCACCTAGACTTAATTTATCTGTATTTTTTAATTTTACAGGATGAAGCGGTTTTTTACTATAGAATAGATATAAATTTAAAAATGGGTCATACTTAACATATGGATATTTTGGTTTGGTTTTTGAGTAAGTTACGGCATAATGTTTAGAGATAGCTATGGCTTTGGTATCTCTAAAATATACTATTGATTTTATCTCTTTATTATAGCATTGTTTGAAGTTTGGATAAACAAAACTAGCGCCAAAAAGCACATTTAAAGCAAAAACTAAACTCAGTAAATATCTCATGAGGGTTCCTTATTTATTTAAGCCACCCAAACTGCCTAGCATTTGGGATGCTGCAAATTTTTTATTATCTTCTACCATTTTAAATCCATCATTTATCGCACTTATCAAAAGAATTTGCAAGGACTCTTTATCTTCAAGCAAAGAGTCATCTATATTTAAGTCTATTACTTCGCCATGACCATTTAGGCTAACTTGAACAAGACCACCACCACTTTTTGCGGTAAACTCTTTTGTATCTGCATCTTCTTCCATTTTTTTAGCCTGTTTTTGTGCCATTTCAAGCATTTCACCCATTTTGGAAAAATCCATATTTTCAAACATATTTAACCCTTATCCTACAAAATCTCTTATCTCTTGGATGTTGTTTCCACTATCAACCAACACAACATGTGGCTTAAAACTACTTGCTTCATCTTTGCTCATACTAGCATATGCGATAATGATAATCCTATCTCCAATTTGGGCTTTTCTAGCAGCTGCCCCATTTAAGCATATATCTTTATTGCCTCTAGTACCTTCTATTACATATGTACTAAATCTCTCGCCATTATTTATATTTACTATCTCTACCTTTTGACCAACTCTTAGTTTTGCACCATCCATCAAATCTTTGTCAATTGTAATTGAACCAACATAGTTTAGATTTGCATCACTAACCGTTGCTCTGTGAATTTTGCTATAAAGCATCTCAAATATCATCTATTTTACCCTATCTTTCCTATTAAATTTCTTATTATCTCTCTATCATCAAATGGAATTTTTTCTGTCTTTATCTCTTGATAAGTCTCATCACCCTTACCTAAAACCAAAAGCACTTCACCCTCTTCTTGCCAATTTAGAGCTTCATTTATTGCTTTTTTTCTATCTACTTCCACCTTCAATGCTTTTGCGCCTTTTGCACCTTCAAGTATATCTTTTATAATATTTTCAGGCTTTTCACTTCTTGGATTGTCACTTGTCACAATAATTTTTTTAGCATATTTTGAAGCGATAAATCCCATCTTGGTTCTTTTATTTCTATCTCTATCGCCTCCTGCTCCAAATACAACTATGATGTCCTTGTTCTTCATGCTATCCATAACTTTTTCCATACCATCTGGCGTATGGGCAAAATCAACGATAATAAGAGGTTTATCGCTTATTATCTCCATCCTACCCTCTACCCCTGCAAAGTTACTCACAACCTCGCATATATCTTTCATCGAAGCTACTTTTAACATATCGATTGCACTAACGGCAGCTAATATATTATACAAATTAAAAAAGCCATGAAGTGAGCTAGAGAATTCATAAACTTTATCTATCTTTGAAATCGCAGCACTAATACCCTCATCTAATGAATACGCCAAAACTTTATATGTAGCTGGATTTTCCACACCATAGGTTAAACAATGCTTTTTGTTATATCTAATCTTTGTATCATCTTTATTGATAAGTTTTAAACCCTCATCATCAAAAAAACTACTTTTTGTATGGATATAATTATCTAAACTCTTATGAAAGTCCAAGTGATCTTGAGTCACATTTGTAAAAATCTTTAGTGCAAACTCAAGCCCATCTATACGATTTTGAGCGATAGCATGAGAAGAGATTTCTGTGATAAAATACTCACACTCTTCATCCAAAGCCTCTTTTATATTTTTTATCGTCTCTAATACTGTTGGAGTAGTCAGACTCTTTTTCTTAACCTGTTTTTCATTTATAAAAAACCCTCTAGTTCCTTGCATGGCTACTTTTTTATTTAAATCCAAAAGCAAAGAGTAGATACAAGCTGCTGTTGTTGTCTTTCCGTTTGTTCCTGTAATGCCAATAATCTTGATATTTTTACCAATTTTTAGTATTTGTAAAACCTCTTTAGCGCTAAGAATTTTTACAAAATTACTATTTTTTACTTCGCTTAGATATCTTTCATTTAATCTACTTAACAAAAAGGCCGTCTCTTTATCACACTCTTTTGAATTATCTGTTATGTATGAAAAATCATAACTATTTTTTAATTGTATTTTCAAATTTTTCTAGCTTTTTTTGCCAATGAGAGTAGTTGTGTATCATTTGGAAATATTGTTATCGCACTTTCAAGATAGTTTAAAGATATCTCCGTAAAATCATTTTCTATCAATTTCTCCAAAAAATCTATAAAGTCATCTTTGTTAGAAATCATCACTTTTGTTGAAAACATAATATCTTCAAATGTCTTTTTAAAGCTTCCTCTTTGCTCAATAAGCTTGATAAAATCATCATACTCTATCCCATTTTCTTCATTTAAAGCAAATTCTAGCTCTTTAGATTCTATTAGCTTATAGATTGACTCTGTACTATTGTCTATGAGGTCTATAATATCTTGCACTATATCTTCACTTTGATTATTTTCATCTTCACTCAAAAGTAGATAGTATTCAAATAGCGCCTGAGCTTCACTTTCTCGCTCTTTTGCCATATCAGTCAAAATTGCACCTAACTTTGCTTCTTTGCAATTTGCATCTTCTTGAAGAGCCAATGAAAAATTAAATAAAGCAATATCATAATCTCTTTTATAAAAACTATCGATGCCAAGTGTTACATGTAGATTCATCATTTTTAGATTGCCTCTATATTAAACTCTGTACCTAATGGTATATTTTCTAATCCTATTTGGGGATGTATATCTATCTTAAGTTGCCTTTCTATACCATATTTTAAAGTTTGTGATGCAGATGCACAACCGTGACAAGCACCTTGAAGCTGAACATAAACAATAGCATTTTTAATCCCCAATAGTGTTAAACCTCCACCGTCAAGTGCTAACATAGGCTTAACTTTTTCCAAAGATTTTTCAACTGCAGGTAGTAATTCCTCATCGGTAAATGGTATCATGACTTATCCTAATGTTTTTTCTTATTTTCGCAAATATTTGGTTAAAAACGACTGAATTATGAAAGATAAATAAAATTACCTGTCTATTTAAGATAATTTTTATCCTATTTAACTATAATGCCATGAAAATTTAATTTTAAAGGAAAATATTATGGCAACTACCAACTTAAAAGGTAATACTGTTAATCTTGTCGGAAATGAAGTAAATGTTGGAGATTTAGCTCCTATTATAAAAGTAGTTTCAAATGATTTAAGTGATATAGAAATTGGAGGACAACAAGGAAAAGCACAAATTATTGTTGTAGTACCATCTCTAGATACAGCTGTTTGTGCAGCTGAAACGAGAAGATTTAATGAAGAAGCAGCAAAACTAGAAAATGCCTCTGTCACTATTATATCTATGGATTTACCGTTTGCTATGGGAAGATTTTGCACAACAGAAGGTATAGAAAATTTAAAAGTAGGTAGTGATTTTAGAAAAAAAGATTTTGCCAATGCTTATGGTGTGCTTTTAGCTGATGGTCCACTTGCTGGTTTAACATGCAGAGCAATTTTCGTTGTTGATGTAAATGGCAAAATTTCATACAAAGAAATTTGTCCTGAAATTACAAGCGAACCAAATTATGAAGCAGCAATTGCTGCAGTAAAAGAGACTACTTCTACGAGTTGTTGCGGAACTTGTCAATAAGAAAGATATAAAATCACTGTAGAATTTTGATATAAAAAACCAAAATTCTACACAAACACTTAGGATTCACATGTTATCAAATTGGTATAAAAAATACTCTTCACAACCTCACCAACCTTTTTTTGCAAATGGTATGATTTTATTTATAATTTTTCTGCTACTTCTTGGAATAAGATACTTAGGTGATGTAAATTTTAATACTTCAATATTTATCTTGCATGCATACCCCATGATACATATTGTTCTAGCACAGTTTTTTTTAGGTTTTTTATTTGTTGTTTTTCCAAAGTTTTTGATGCAAGCAAATATAAATACAAAGATTTATATGAATAGGTACCTCTTGTATTCTATTGGTTCTATTTTTTATATCGTATCACTATTTTTTGACAAAAATATAATAAAGATTGCAATTATCATACTTTTAATAGCAAGTGTTGCTAGCTTTAAAACTCTTTTTTATATTTATAAAAAAAGTGTAGTTGCAAATAAGCATGATATGGCTTGGGTTCTTATAGCTTTTTCTTTTGGGATTTTATCTAATTTTTTATTTTTTATATCTACTTTTGATTTTTCTTTCTCTTATGAAATACAAAAAATTAGTATAAATCTAGGTTTTTACTTATTTATATTTGCTCTTATTTTTACAATTTCCCAAAGAATGATTCCTTTTTTTACTACTGGAAAAGTTCCAAATTATAAAATTAATAAATCTAAATATATTCTAGAAATCAGTTTTTTATTGTTAGGATTAAAAGTTGCTTCTTCAACCTTAAGCTATCCTATTTTTAGTGTTGTTGTAAACTTTGCTCTTTTTGCTTTTTTTGCATATGAACTTCTTAAATGGAAACTTCCAATATTTAAAACAACTGCTATAATGTGGATTTTATATCTTGCTTTATTGTGGATACCTATTGGATTTTTCATCTTTTTTGTGGAATCTGTTTTAAAGTTATTAAATTTTGAATTCTTTTTTGAGCAGACTGCGCTTCATATAATTGCCATAGGTTATTTTGTTACTGTTCTTATAGGTTTTGGAACTCGTGTTACACTAGGACACTCTGGAAAAATTCCTACAGCAGACAAATCAACAATTGTAATTTTTTGGTCTATTCAATTTGTTGTTTTTGCTAGGTTTTTTGCTGGAATATCCTTAAATTTTGGATTAAACTACCCTTATTTTATAGCACTTTGTGCATTTACATTGATTTTTATTCTTTTAGTGTGGTTATATAAATACCTTTTAATATTACTCAAGGGTATCTAATTTAGGATATGTTTTGGCGTTGTTAGATATTTTACGAAAGTAGAGGCTACCCTCAAGGTAGCCTCATTGAAGATTAAATTATATTAATTCTATAAATGCCATAGAAGCAGCGTCGCCTCTTCTGGTTCTTGTCTTGATTATTCTTGAATAACCACCTTTTCTATCTACATATTTAGGAGCAACTTCTTCAACAAGTTTTTTTGTACAAGCTTTGTCTTGCAAAGAAGCAAATACAGCTCTATGTGCATTTGAATCACCTTTTCTTGCTCTTGTGATTAGTTTTTCTATATATCCTCTGAGCTCTTTAGCCTTTTGGACTGTAGTCTCTATTTTTCCATATTTGATTATTGCTATTGCTAGGTTTTTTAAAAGTGCACTTCTGTGTGTTGAAGTGCGACCTAGTTTTCTGTATCCATGCTTATGTCTCATTTTTAGCCTTCATTCGTTTCAGATTTTAAATCTTGAATTTTTTCTTTTAGTGCTTCTTTTGTTCCGTCCGAAAATTCAAAACCTATAGGAAATTCTAAATCTTCCATTACCTGTTTTATCTCTTCGAGTGATTTTTTGCCAAGATTCTTTAAGTTTTTTAGCCCAATTTCATCCATCAGTGCTAATTCACCAATATATTTAACTGAAGCTCTATCTAGACAATTAAAACTACGGGCACTAAGATTTAGGTCTTCTATATTTTGTAATAATTTACCAAATTCCATGCCGATACTTTCTCTCTCGTCGTTAGTAGCTACTTCAATATCCAGCAAGCCATTAAAAACTGACATTTGTGAGTACATAGCTTCTAGTGAATTTTTAAAAGCGGTTAGAGGAGAAATCAAACCATCGGTTTCTACAGTAAAAATTACTTTTTCAAAATTTGGATTATCCTCAACTAGAACATTTTCTATATCATATACTGCTTTTTTAACTGGTGTAAAAAATCCATCTAAAGCAATATAATCAGCATCCAAGTCTTCTCTTATGTTTTCGCTAGGAACATATCCGATACCTTTTTCAACTATAATAGAAAAATTAAGTTCAGCATCTTCATTTATAGTACAAAAATAGTTATCAGATGTAACAACTTCAACTTTATCATTGTTAAGATCACTACCTACTATCTCTTTTGGTCCACTAAAAGAGTAATTTAAAACTACTCTATCTTCATCACCCAGAATTTTAAATCGAATATTTTTAAGATTAATAATAAAAAGAGCGACATCTTCCAACATTCCTCTTATACTATCAAATTCATGAGTAACTCCCTCAATCCTAACAGCTATTGGTGCAAAACCTACAGTTGAGCTAAACAATAGTCTCCTTAATGGGTGAGCTAGTGTCACTCCAAAACCTGATTCAAATGGATATGCTACTACTTTAATCTTATTCTTAGAAATATTCTCTACTTCAATCTCTGTTGGCATATATGCTGATGTATTAATACTATTCATAATACTACCTACTTATTATTTAGAGTATAGCTCAACGATTAATCTCTCTTCAACCGGTATAACTACTTCTTCTCGATCTGGAATTCTTGTGAAAATGCCAAATGCCTTGCTTGTATCTATATCAACCCAAGGAGCTATCCCTGTTTGTGCAGTTAACTCTAATGCACGAACAATTTGTGGATTATTTTTAGATTTTTCACGAACTTCAACTTTATCTCCAATCTTCACTCTGTATGATGGAATATCTACTTTCCTTCCATTTACTAAAATATGTCCGTGAGTCACTAATTGACGAGCAAATCTTCTAGTTGTTGCAAAACCCATACGATATGCAACATTATCCAATCTTCTCTCAATCAAAAGTATCAAGTTGGTTCCTGTATTTCCTTCAGTTTTATTAGCATCCGAGAAAAGTCTTCTAAACTGTTTTTCAGAAACACCATACATAAACTTAGCCTTTTGCTTCTCTTTTAATTGAAGCCCATATTCACTTATTTTTGTTCTTCTTTGACCATGTTGACCTGGTGCGTAAGGTCTTTTATCAAGTGCACTTTTACCAGCGAGTCTTCTTTCGCCTTTTAATGCTAAGCTTACACCGAGTCTTCTTTCAAGTTTTTCAACTGGTCCTCTATATCTCGCCATCTTTTCTCCTATTGCATAAACAAAAAAATTATCTGTTTTATATTTTGTATCTTAGGTGATACCTAAATTTATACTCTTCTTCTTTTTGGAGGTCTGCAACCGTTATGTGGTAGTGGAGTAATATCTTTTAAGAAAGTTACTCTAATGCCTTCATACGCACCTACACTTTTAACTGCTGTCTCACGACCACTTCCTGGACCTTGAACTTTGATTCCAAGCTCTTTGATTCCATGTTCTTTTGCTTTTGCCAATGCATCGTCAACTGCTTGTTGAGCTGCATAAGGAGTTGACTTTTTGCTGCCTTTAAAACCAAGACTTCCAGCACTACTCCACGCAATAACATTTCCCATCTCATCAGTTACAGTCACTACAGTGTTATTGAATGTTGCTGATATAAATACTATACCTCTTGCAATATTTTTCTTAACGACTTTTTTTCTAGCTACTTTTCTTTTTGCCATCTGTTTCCCTTTGAGACTCTATTTAGCTTTTGCGCCGACGGTTCTTTTTTTACCTTTTCTTGTTCGCGCATTAGTTTTTGTTTTTTGACCTCTAACAGGAAGTCCTCGTCTATGTCTTAGACCTCTATAACTCCCCATATCCATCAAAGCTTTGATATTCATAGCAACATCTTTACGCAAATCACCTTCGACTGCATAATTTTGCTGTAGTTCATTACGGATTGAAGCTATCTCTTCTTCACTTAGTTCACTTGCTCTTTTATCATAAGAAATGCCTGTTGCATTTAGTATCGCTCTTGAGCTAGTTAAGCCTACACCGTAGATATATGTCAATGCATACTCTACTCTTTTTTTGTTTGGAAGGTCTACACCTGCAATTCTTGCCATGGTTATCCTTGTCTCTGTTTGTGTTTTGGATTTACGCAAATTACTCTAACGACACCTTTTCGTTTGATAACTTTGCATTTATCGCACATCTTCTTTACAGAAGGTCGTACTTTCATGTTCTTGCCTTTATCTGTTTTTTCCACTTTCATCGAGCTAACTAAATAATTAACTCCTAAGTAAACTGTCACAGGTTTAGCGATGTTTTACTAGACCAACAATTGAAAAAATAGTGGTTTTTTTTCAATTCTTCTTCACA
>CAZRAK010000038.1:0-16304 GCA_964598135.1 uncultured Campylobacterales bacterium | reverse complement strand
ACCAGCTTCAGTTAAACTTGTGGCATCCGCTATCGCCAAAGGAACATCTAAAAACTTAGATAGTGTTTGTGCCATCAATGTCTTTCCGCTTCCTGTTGGACCAATTAGTAAAATATTTGACTTTGAAATTTCCGTATCATCATCTACCACACTATTTTTAAAAATTCTTTTGTAGTGATTATAAACTCCCACAGCAAAAACTTTTTTAGCTCTATTTTGACCAACAACAAATTGGTTTAAGGCTGAAGTTAACTCTTTTGGAATCAACATTTCATAGTCTAATTTTTTATTTTCACCTATTTCTTCTTCATTTTCACCAAAAAATATCTTGTGTGCAGATATAACACAATGCTCGCAAATAAAAACATCTTCACCCGCAATTAATCTTGTATCATTACTCTCTTTAGTTCCGCAAAAACTGCATTCTCTACTGTTCATTTAATTGTCCCCTTTGTTAGGAGCAAAGCTCCTGACAAATTCCTCGCGACTAAAGCTTTGGCTTTGCCAAGAAGAAACTTATTTTTATTGTCATCTTGTTTGCTAGCAAAGCTACCAAACAATTCACACTCTACTGAAGCACAAAACAAAGTTTCTGTATAATTCATTTAACTGTCCTCTTTGTTAGGAGCAAAGCTCCTCCTAAATTCCTCGTTACTATTGCTTTGGCTTTGCCAAGAAGAAACTTATTTTTATTGTCATCTTGTTTGCTAGCAAAGCTACCAAACAATTCACACTCTACTGAAGCACGAGCTATCGCTCTGTAATATTTCATTTAACTTTTCCTCTCATAAGGTATGCCTCTTTTTGTTTTCAATATAAAATTGCACATCTGTTTTACTTTTTCATTTGTTTCATCTTTTATTAATTCGCTAGCAACTTCCTTTATTGGTATATTTGATCTAAAAAGTTTTCTATAAGCACTTTGAAGTGCTCTTATATCCTTTTTTTCAAATCTTCTTTTTATGCCAACGGCATTCAAGCCTTTAACAATTGCACGATTTCCTTCTGCCAAACAAAATGGTGGGATATCCTGACTTATCGCACTTGCGCCACCAATCATGCATCCCTCGCCAATGTGAACAAATTGATGAATTGGTGTCATACCTCCTATAACTGTATAACTTCCAACTTCAACATGTCCCGCAAGTGTTGCATTATTTGCCATTATCACTTGGTTTCCAACTTGGCAATCATGAGCGATATGTGAATATATCATGATAAAACAATCATCACCTATCCTAGTTACTCCACCACCATGAACTGTGCCTGCATTTACCGTTACAAACTCTCGTAAAATACTATTTTTGCCGATATGAACTTTTACTTCATCTTCACTTTTATGCCCTATATCTTGGGGTGGCATACCTATTATCGCATATGGGTATATCTTAGTTCCCTCACCTATAACTGTATCGCCATAAATACCAGCACCTTGCATAATCTCTACATTGTCTCTTAAAACTGACTTTGAAGATATATACGCATTTGCAGCTATTTTTACATTAGCTCCTATCTTTGCACCTTCTTCTATAACAGCGCTTTTATGGATATTTGACATCTTTAATCTTCTTACTTATCAACAATCATAGCTTTTAATTCTGCTTGAGCTACTAATTTATCATCTACATATGCCTTGCCATCTAATACCCAAATACTTCCTCTATGCTTGATAACATTTAACCTATAAACCAATCTATCTCCAGGTCTGACAGGTGAACGAAATTTTGCTTTATCTATACTCATAAAGTAGACAACTTTATCTTTTATATCATCTTGACTAGCTTCATCCATGCTCTTAAAAGCCAAGATACCACCAGCTTGTGCCATACCCTCTATAATCATAACTCCTGGATATATCGGATGTCCAGGAAAATGCCCACCAAAAACAGGCTCTTGAATCGTTACATTTTTAAAGCCCTCTACATACTCTCCAGCACTCAAATCTGTAACCCTATCTACTAGCAAAAATGGTGGTCTATGTGGTAATATCTTTTGAATCTCTACTACATCTATTATCAAATTAAAACCTTTATATAAAATCTTAACATTCTACCTAATTTTTACTAAATTTTCCCTAACATCCATATATGTATACGAATTTAAAAATATTTCATAATTTTTCTCTTCTAAGTAATCAACAACAATGATGGGATATAGAGTTTGCATTACTTCTTGAGAGATATTAGCTCGAATTTTTATCTCTTCCTTAATTTTTGGAGGATTTTTCAGCATTTCAGATATATTTTTATACTCTGTTTTGGCAAATAAATTAAACTTCTCAACAGACATAAAAACAATCTCTTCTTTGCTAAAATATCCAACTCCATCTTCTATAAAATCTATTTTGCCTTTTGTAAAATCTCTAGATAATTTAGAATAGAATAAAAAATAACTTGGAATTACTCTACCTTTTTGCTCCTTTACAAATGCCCTTAAAATTCTATAATTTAAAAATTTTTCTCTTCTAAGTCTGAATTTTATATCTTGTTTTTCACATTCAAACATTTTTTTATATAACTCTATTCTCTCTTGTATCGAAGAGGGTAGTATTTGTTTAGTGATTGGATTCATTAATTCATCTTTTAATCTATCTTGCTGCTCCCTTTGGGCAATTAGTGCAAATATACATCCACAATAGTTTTGATGATACAGTTTATCTTTTTTTGCCATTGCAAACTGTTCACTTGTTCCGCCACCTTTTCTAAAATCAGGAGTAGAGACTTTCAGACCATATTTTTTCTCAATTTCTATTGCATTTATTCGTAACTGTTCTATTGATTTTTTTGGAGATGTTAGTAGCGTTGTTGTTATCTCTTTCTCACCTATTTCCAATGCTTTTTTTGCAGTACTTGCTAACCTGTTATCAAAACAAACACTACATCTTTTTCCTTTTTCCGGCTCCTTTTCCAAGCCTCTAACCGCTTCAATCCAGCCTCTATAGTCATACTCACCCTCAAGAAGTTTTATGCCTAACTTATCACAGCTTCTTTGCACATCCATTAAACGAAGTTGATACTCACTATATGGATGAATATTTGGGTCATAAAAATACCCTATCAACTCTTTATTAGGATAAAGTTTGGATAATTTTTGTAAAAAAAAGTGACTATCAATCGAACAACATATATGAACTAGCAAATTTTTAAAACCTCCCTAATTATTTTTTAAAAATTATAGTATAATTTAGTAAATCAAAAACAGGAGAGAGGTTGTGAAATATCTTAAAAGTTTTAAATTTTGGGCTGTTATTTTAGTTGTATTTTATACCTTTTTTGGCTTTTTCTTCCTTCCTTGGTTTATCACAAACAAAATACCTCCTATCTTAAAAGATAAAATTGGATTAAATATATCTATAAACAGAGCTAATTTTAATCCATATAGTTTTGAGTTAACTCTCAAAGATATTTTGATAAAAGACTTAAACCAAAAGCCAGTATTTAAAGTAAAAAAAATCTATGTAAATTATACAATTTTTGGGCTCATTACGAAAACTTTTTTATTTAGTGATATTTTAATAAATTCTCCAAAATTATTTATGACTATTAAACAAAATGGCAACTTAAACCTAGCCAATATCTTACCAAAAAATAGTGATACTAAACCCTCAACCTCCTCTTCAAACCAAACACTTCCTAGTATAATGTTAAGAGAAATTAACATAAGAAATGGTCATATTTTCATTAAGGATTTAAGAAAAAATAAAAAATTTCAAGCAAATCTCGGACCATACAATTTTACAGCTCATGATATAAGTACACATAAAGATAAACTAAATGCTTATACCTTCAAAACACTTATTAATGGCAAAAGTAAGCTATCTTGGAGAGGAGGCATGAGTATAAACCCTCTAAAACTATATGGTGATATTAAGCTAGAGGCTCTGAAGCTTCCAAAACTATACAGATACGCCCTTCCAAATATACCCGCATCACTAGAAAAAGGCTCACTTTGGCTAACACTTCCTTATCAGATAGATTTATCCAAAAGTGTTCAAATTAAAATTATAAATGCGAAACTTAAATTAGCAAATCTAAATTTAAAAAGTAAAAAAACAGATGAAACTCTCATGGATATCAAAAACATTAGTGTAAATGACTTTAGTCTAAATTGGCCAAAACAGTCTGTGCTAATAAATAGTTTTGAAATACAGAGTGCAAATATCTACTCTAAATTAGAAAAGAGTGGGCAAATAGACCTTGTAAAGGCATTTGAGATAAAATTGAATAACAAAGATGAACCTAAGAAAAAATCATCAAAAAAATGGACTTACCTGCTTAAAAATGTAAATATAGATAAAACAAGTATATATTTTGATAATCTTAACCTTAAAAAACCAACAAAAACAACTATTTCTCAAATAACGCTACATGCTACAAATATCTCTTCAAGTAAACATAAGCCAATAGAGTACAAACTAAGCTCAAAACTAAATAAAAATTCTGATATATTGATGTCTGGAAATATTATACAAAAGCCACTTAGCACTATCTCTCGTGTCAAACTTACCAATATATTGCCAACAGATTTTATAAACTATATAAACCCTTATATAAATTTTAAAATCAAAAAAGCAAGTATAAGCACAACAATAGATATAGATGCAAAACTAGGCAAACAAAAAGATATCATTGTTAAAGCTGATGCTTTTATAAACAATTTGTTGCTCAACACAAAAAATGACAAAAAACTTTTAAAATGGCAAAAATTTGCCATAAATGATCTCAATGTGAAATGGCCAAAACAGTCTGCTGTGATAGATAAAATCTCACTAAGTGGAGCTTTTATAAATGCACAGCTTGAAAAAAATGGCAGTATAAATCTTCTAAAAGTATTTATACCAAAAAGAAAAATAGTAACAAATAAAAATACGAAAAAAGCAAGACCTTGGACTTATTTGGTAAAAAATACAAAGATAGATACCACAAAAATCGTATTTTTAGACAAAACCTTAATAAAGCCGACACAAAGTAAACTTTCTAAAATAACCATAAATGTAAAAAATATCTCATCAAATAAAAAATACCCTATAACCTATCAAATTTTAAGCATCTTAAATACAAAATCAAAGATAAAACTATCTGGGAAAGTTATACAAGAACCTCTCAGCGCAACATCAAAAATTAAATTAGCAAGCATAGAGTTATCGGATTTTAAAAACTATCTTTTGCCATATGTAAATGTTAAAATCAAAAAAGCAAGTATAAATTTAAATGCGAAATTACTTGTAAAATTTGGAAAAAAACCTAACATAAAATTTCAAGCTACAACTTCTATAAATAACTTAGCTATAACTTCAGCCGATAATCAAAAGCTTTTGAGATGGAAAAAGCTATTGATAAGTGGTATTAAATTTCAAAATATTCCGATGAAAATAGGTATAAAAGAGATAAAGCTAAATAAACCATTTATAAGGGCACATATCGCAAAAGATCACTCTATAAACTTTTCAAATTTGATAAAAAAACAAAAAAACGGTAAAGAGAGAGCTAGACAAAGTAAACCAATAAAACTAAAAATTGGATACATAAAACTTATCAATGGAACAACTGATTTTAGTGATGCAAGCTTGCCTTTTCCATTTCGCACTCTAATCCACGGCTTAAACGGTGATATCTCAACACTTGATTTTAGCTCAACAACGCCATCAAAAATCAAACTTGATGGAAAGATAGACAAATATGGCTACGCAAATATAAAAGGAGTGTTATCACCATTTCATATAAAACAAAAAGCCGATATAGATGTTCTTTTAAAAAATTTAAATTTAACAAGCTTGACGCCGTACTCTGGTAAATTTTTAGGATATAAAATTAAAAGTGGCAAGCTATCTATGAATTTGAATTATAAAATTTCAAAATCATCTTTGGTTGGTAAAAACAAAATAAACATAGACACTTTGGATTTAGGTGATACAGTCAAAAGCAAAGATGCTGTAAATTTACCTCTAAAGCTTGCGCTTGCTCTGCTTAAAGATGCAAATGGACAAATCGACATAAACTTGCCCGTAACAGGAAACATGAATAATCCTGATTTTAGTTATGGTGGTGTTATCTGGAAAGCAGTTGGAAATATGATAACAGGTCTAGTAACTGCTCCATTTAGATTTTTAGGTTCACTTCTTGGCATAAAAGGTGATGATTTAAAAGCTATAGACTTTGAGAAAGGCTCATTTGCAATTATCTCAACTGAAGTTGAAAAACTAGTCAATCTAAACAAAATAATGGGCAAAAGACCAAATATCAAACTCGAAATTAGTGGTGGCTGGAGCAAGGTATTTGATACACAAGAGTTACAAAAACAGAAATTTGGAAAAATTATTAAAACCACACTTGCTAAGATAAAAAAAGATACAAATTCAACCGAAATTGATAATTACGGTAAAGCATTAAAATCACTATACACTAAAAATTTTACTCTTGCAAAATATAAAAAGTTAAAACAAAAATATACAATTATTCAAAAATCTGACAACAACACAACAAAAAAGAGCAAAGATAGTAAAAAAACCGAAATAAAAAAAGCTAAAAAATCAAAAATTACAGTTGATTTGGTTGGACTTAATACTCAAATGCAAAAAGAGCTAACTAACACAATAAAGATACCTGAAACAACCCTAAAAGCATTAGCAGACAAACGGGCAAACAGAGTCAAAGATACCTTGGCAACTAGATATAAAATTGATGCAAAAAGGTTAAAAATTCTACCTCCAAAAGCAAGAAAAGCCAAAAGAGATAGGTGGATAGAGACTAGATTAAAAATCTCTATATAGTACTTTACTAAGCGTAGAATTTCTTAACAAATTCTACGCTTGAAGCTCTTTTAATCTCTCTTTTACAGCTTGGACATGACCTTTAACTCTTACCTTTTCCCATATAGCCACAATATCTCCTTTTGGGTTGATAATAAAAGTTGAACGAACTACCCCCATGTACTCTTTTCCGCACATTTTTTTGAGTTGCCATACCCCATAATTTTCACATACTTCTTTATTTTCGTCTGCTAGAAGCGTAATTTGCAAACTCTTTTTTTCTACAAAATTTCTATGTTTTTTAGGACTATCAGGGCTAACTCCTAAAATAGCAGCGTTCAATCCCTCAAAATCAGGCAAAGAGGCTGTAAACTCACAAGCTTCAGTTGTGCATCCTGGAGTATTATCTTTCGGATAGAAGTATAAAACTATCCACTTATTTTCTAAATCTCTTAGACATATCTCTGCATCATCTTGATTTGGCAAACAAAATAGAGGTGCTTTTTCCTTAATTTTTAACATATTTCTTCCTTTTTTTATCAGAATTATACACTATTAAAAATAAATATGATACAATTTTATCAGGGAAAAGGGGATAACTACATGAAAAAATTAATATTGATACTATTGGTCATTACATCAATGTATGCAAAACAAGAGAGTAAAATTTCTAACGATTTCATAAAACCACTAGGCGGGAAAGAGATAGTTATAATAGATGCACAAAATTGTCCATATTGTGAAGAGTTTAAAGAAGATGTTTCGTCTTTATACAAAGGTGATATTTCTCTAAGAACTGCACACAAAGATAAACTAAAAGGTTTTAGTATAAAAACAAACCTTGATGCAACTCCAACTATTTTATTTATAAATGATAGCAAAGAGGTTGCTGGGTATATTGGAGATTTAGGTGAAAAAAAGTTTTATAAAGTGCTTGGAAAATTTAAATTTGGTGAAAATAGTGAAGCTTACAAAGTTGCTTTTGCAAAAAAAACAGACAAAAAATACTCTAAGCGATACAAAAAATTTCAAAATGCTTCTGATGGCGTTTTTGTTGATAGACTCTCAGGATACCCTCTTTTTGATACAAAAAACAGAGTTAATTCAGACTCTGGTTGGCTAAATTTTTATAAAGCAATTGATAATTCAACTATACAAAAAAAGAGCAAAAATAAAATCAAAGTGATAGCCAAAAGAAGTGGTATGTACTTAGGATATCTATTTTATAATAAAACAAAGAGCAAGCAGATATTTAGCATAAATGCTTCTGTTTTGGATTTTATACCTAGAGATAAAATAAAATGACACCATGTAGGGTCAAAGCCAAACTTTGACCCTTTAAACTCCCACTAAAGGCATATATTGCCACAAAATCATAAGCATTTAAATCTTTATTACCATTTAGGGTAGGGTTAGAACCGCTCATGTACTGAGTATATCTTCCTAGCATCATCAAGCATTTAACACCAACTTTTGCAAAGTTATACTTTAGATTAAGTGACAAGGCATCAATATCTTTGTTATAATTCTCCAAGCCTATAATATCTCCGACAGACGCATCCGTACTATTTACAACCGCATCTTTAACTTTTAGATACTGTGCAGTCAATTTTAGATGCGGAACACTTTTGTTCACCAAAAGTGCTGTCCAAACTCCATCTCCCATCCTGTAGGCATACTTTTTTCCATACATAAATATATTTTTACTAAAAGTTCCTACTGCGATATCGGAAGATGTCAAAAAGTTTGTTCTAGTCAGATACTTATCAATATATCCCAAATAAAGCCTTGTTTTTGGCATAAAGCTTAAATCTACAGTCAAACCCTGAAAACTCTCATGCACAATCCTAGAGCCATTGCCAGCTAAAAGAGGTGTTTAAATAAACTGTCTACCAACTTTAAAAGTATTTTTCTTTAATCGATACTTGGCATAAGCCTCCTCTAAAACAGTTCCCAGACCAAATAGATCAGCTTTATAAAAAGATTTCTCACTACTGTTTGCCCAAGGAGATTCACTAGCTTACAATCTCAATCCTAAGCTTAAACCATATAAAGGGTCGGTTATATAATTTAACATAACCCCTAAACTTACTATACTTTCCTCACCTTTTACGGTCTTATCTACATCATAATAGATACTTTTGAACTCTCCGTTTAACTTTCCGTTTCTAAAAGCTTCGCCTAGAGTATCGGCAGAATATAGATTTCCTGCCAACAAAACAACCATAAGTGAACTAAGTCCTATTTTTTCCCATCTTCATATATCTCTCCTTAAATTATGATATTTTTACTATATTTACAGGTATCGCATGCCTAACATTTGAACCGCATACAAAATCTGTCACAAGAGCAATTTTTCTGCTAGGGTCTTTGAGTCCTATTTTGTTATAATACACACCCGTTCTTCTTGAGATTTTACCCTTTGTGACTTTACCATTTATCTCTATATCTACTGCCCCTTCAGCTCTTCTGCCATCTCCTTGTTCCACTCCAATAGTATCAGGATGTACTCCATGTCTAAATCGCAAGTACCCCTCAGTATCTCCGTCATTTGATGATACTTTTACATAATCACCATGTTTTAGTCCAAATTTTTCAGCAGTTTTTGGATTTATATCTACATAAGTTGTATATTTTATATCCTTCATAATCTCACTAGAAGTGTTTGGAGTTGCCAAAACATTTGACTTATAGGAAAAAGCTGTAAGAGGAAATTTGCTCTTTGGATAGAGCTTCTCAAAAGTCTCACCATTTATAACCTGCTGTTTATAGTATTTGACAGTCCCGCTATGATTTTTACCCGTGATAGAGTTTTTCTTCATGGCAACTGTTTCATTATAGATTTGTATTGGCTTTTTATACTTGTGTGAAACCATATCTCCCATATAACTATGCTCAATATCTTCATATCTTCCTCCTCTTGCCATAATATAAGCAGTTTTTCTCCAGTTTTTACCACAAATTCTCTTCAATGACGGAACATACTCCTTTATACCACTCAACTCTATATCTTCATCACTGGCATCAGGAACCGGCTTACCATCCATCGCAATATTTTCAAATGCTCTTAGATAAAAATCCTCAGCTTTGTTAAATGGATACCATTTACCGTCTTGTCCTTTAAGAGACTTATCTCCAAATCCCGGAAGTTTTAGTTTCTTGCCAAGGGCTATCATAAAACTTATCATTTCTATAGGCTCGCCATTTTTAAATTTCTCCTGTCTTGGTTTGGTTGTAGGAAACCTAAGAGTATTTATCTTTGTTTGATACCCAGCCCATGTATGAACTACACCCCATGTCTCATACAAGACAGAATCAGGAATGATATAATCAGCATATTTTGATGATTCATTTATAAAAGGATCAACTGCTATAAAAAGCGGAATTGACTTTTTGGGGTCACTTATAAGCTCTTTTATATGATTTTCCCCACCACTTGTTCCATACATAAAGTTTGAATTAAATGTCAGCAAAACATCTAATTTATATGGATACCCTTTTGCACTGTTTGTGATTATTTCACTCTCAAGAGCATTGGTAAATGGATACCAACTATCTTTTGCTGGATATGGATTTTCTCCTCTTGTTACTTTATTCTTATACTCATTTGTTTTTTCATAAGCCATTCTTGTCTTATCAACTCTTGTAGCATGAACTTTGCTTTTTCCCTTATATCCAAAAAGGTTATACTTTTTACCAACAAAGTCCTTATATGCTCCGCCACCTGCACTCATACCACCTTTATAATTCAAGTTTCCAACCATAGCTCCAAGCATCATAATCGCATAAGTGGTATAAAAACCTGTGGTGTGCATAGTGCCACCATGACAATCCACACTTGCTCTTCTTCCATGATTTGTGAATTTTTTGGCTACTTCTTGCATCTTCTCGACACTCACACCACACTCTTTTGAGTACTCTTGAAGTTTTAGCTCATTTACATTATCTTTGAGTATATTAAAAGATGTTTTGACACTATATATTTTGCCATTAAACTCAACATCTCCACTAAAATCAAGTAGAGCCTCTGAGACATCATTTGATGATTTTAGGATTTTACCATCTTTGTCCAATACCAAAGGAGTTTTACCATCTCTTAAAAATTTTCCATGTTCTTTTTTATCTTGAATTACCAAATGGGAAGCATTTGTCCAAGAGGCGTCACCCATCTTTTTCATCCCTTTTGCTGAAGGAATACTAAGATACTTTTTATTATATAGATTATTATTTATGATAATTTGCAATACACTCATAACAAATGCCAGGTCAGTTCCAGGGATTATCGGTATCCAGTTACTTTTGCCACCCACCGCTATCGTATCGCTATTCCCTTGCATAGGGGATACTATAGTATACTCTATGTTTTTCTCACTTCTTGCACGAGCCAAAAGTTTTCCCTGTCTTTTAAAAGGGTTTCCAGCTTGTCCAGGAGGTGTTCCAATACTCAAAAGATACTCTGTATTTTCAAAATCTGGTTTTAGATGAGGATATTTTTTGAAATTTCCCAGATATGCCGCTTCGCCTGCTCTCATTGAGAGTCCGCATATAGAGGTATGTCCTACAAAATTTGATGTTCCAAATGATTTTAAAAACCTATGAACCACTGTTTTAAATCTACCCTCATGAGTAGTAGCAATCAGAGACAAGCCATTTGACTTTGGACCAAATATAGGTTCTTTTGGGTTTATAGGTGTTTTAGTGTCCCTAACATCTTTTAAACCCTTTACATATCCCTCACCAAAGAGATTTCCGCCATTTACAATTTCATCTATGAGTTTATCTATGTCTATCTCTTCCCATCTGTTTTCACCCCTTTTTCCAACTCTTTTTAGAGGTTTTAGAACTCTGTTTTTAGCTTCTGCCTTGTCAAAAATAACATTACCTCTAGCACAAACATTGGACCTATATGTCTCAAATTTTCCATTTTGTGAAAGAAATTTATAGCTATCTTTTATAGTTGTATTATAAGGTAACCATGGGTCAGTAGATAGCAGATTATAAGGGTTTCCAAGGACTCTTAGAACTTTGTCTGTTTTCTTATCAATCTTTACTCTAACTCCACACTGAGTAGTACACCCTATACATGTAGTAGCACAAATCTTAAACTCACTGTTTGGCACAAACTCATCATTCATATAACTAAACTCTGGTTTTGGGGAGTTAAAGTAAATACTATCCTCCGCCTTCTCGCCTTTATTTGAAAAAGTTGTAACAGCTCCTAGCGTCTCTTTGTAGCCTGCAACCGAAGCTGCAGCTACAACAGCACCTGAACCTAATAAAAATTTTCTTCTGCTATTTTGCATTTTCTACTCCTTCATAACAATCTTCCATCTCTTCATCCCAAGGAAATATCAATAAGACTGCACATACAAGTGCAAACAAAATACCCCAATTTGAAAGTACAGCAACAACACTGTCTTGCCCAAACATTGGTGCAGTGTAGTGTAAAAATCCAGGAGTAGTTCTAGGAATCTCTTCTCCGCCTATGACTGTGTTCCATCTAAACAACCAAACACCAATAGCAGTTACAATGCCACCAAAATAGACAACAGACGGTATATTTCTCAGTTTTGTAAAACCGATAACCAACGGTACAAACAGACACAATACATAATCAATCCAAAGCGTATCTTCAAAATGTAGGCTAAAAAAACTATATAGTGCATACTTCTCTGCGTTTGCAAATGTCAAAGAGAAAGTCAGCCATAAGAACCTCATAACCAAATCTGTTACGATAAACCAAGATAAAAGTTTTGCTAAAGTTGCCACCATCTCTCTATCCACCTTTTTTCTTTCAGATAAAAATCTTTGAAAAAGTGGTATCAATATGATAAGAAGTCCAGTTCCAGAAACCATAGCCGAAGCTAAAAAGATGATAGGCATCAAAGGCGTGTGCCACATAACATTCGCATGAACTGCCCCCAAAATATAGCCAGTATACCCATGAACTGCGAGTGCTAAAGGGATACCGATAGCTCCTAAGATAAAACCTTTTTTATGACCTTTTACTAAAGCCTCTTTGCCTAAATCCATATTTCCAAAAGTAAAAAAGGTATTAAATGCCTTAGAGAGACCTTTTGAGCTTTTAGCTTTTTTTACAAAATACGGACGATAAAGCGCCTGCGCTTCAAAAAATATCAATATTGGATATGCCATCAAGAGCAAAACTCCCCACTTCATAGGAGAAGTTGGAAAGTTTTCCCAACCATACATAAAAAAATTCAAAACTCTACCTGGTTGCTTCAAATCATCTATCAGATTTAGTGGTGCTGCTACGAGCAAAACAAAAGCCATAAGTAGTGATACGCCAGCTATCGGCTTATACTTTTCCCAACCAAATACATGAGCAAAACTAGATATGATAAAAGCTGCAGCTGAACTACCTGTAAACCAAAAATAGTTTGGAACATCTATACCCCAAGGTTTTTCTATCGTTATAGAAGATATTAAAGTTAAAAAATGTTGTGCATTATCCATAGTTTTTCTCCCCTCTTGCTTTCATCCACTCTCGCTTAAAACCCTCTTCGGCTTTGACTATATCATCCAAACTCTGAGTCGTACTAAACAACTCTTCTAATTTAGAATCTAAATTGATATAAAAAACTTGTGGTTTTGTGCCTTGTGCCTCTTTTAGGACAGTAGTTGAGTAGTTATTTACTAACTCATAAACATCAGAATTTTTATCATTTATGTCTCCAAAGACTCTCGCCCCTCCTATGCAGGTTTCAACACATGCCGGAAGCAGACCTTTGTCTGTTCTTTGTGCACAAAAGTTACACTTATCTGCTGTTTTTGTTCTTTTGTTGAAGTATCTCTTGTCATAAGGACATGCACTTATACAGTATCCGCACCCCCAGCAAACCGTGTTATCAACTACCACAATCCCATCATCTCTTTTAAATGTAGCTCCTGTCGGACAGACTGGCACACAAGCTGGATTTTCACAATGGTTACAGAGTTGCGGTAAGAATCCTTTTCTGACATCTGGAAACTCACCTATCTCAGTCTCTGTTACAAAAGTTCTGTACTGCTCCTGTGGTACTTCGTTTTCTACCTTGCACACCGATGTGCACGCTTGGCAACCTATACATTTTCTAAGGTCCAACACCATAACAAAATGTTTTCCCTTTTGACCTATATATTTTGCCCTATTCTCATCTCGCCCCGGGATTTGCAAAGAAAAAGCATCTGCTTGCGGTGCCGCCAACATAGCAAAAGCAGTCGTAGCAAGACCTTTTTTCAAGAAACCCCTCCTTGAATTCTCTTCAGACATATTCACTCCTTTAGTGTGACTGACCAAGAAATTTGGTCAGCTATGAATCGTTTGAAGAACTATATCAAGGAAAAGGGGGAAAGTGGGGGGGAGTACTAAGTAACTAGAAAATTATAGTAAAGATTGCCCCTTTTTTTGAGTTTTTTACTTCTATCTTTGCGCTATTGTTTTTTTCTATGATAGTTTTTGTCATATACAACCCAATGCCTGTACCACTTTTTGCATGTTTTGTACTGAAATATGGCTCAAAAATCTTATCTACAGGAGTTACTTTTATACCTCCTGCATTATCGGTTATCGTAAGGATATTTTTAAAATCTTTGCTAAACACATCTATTCTTATACAAGCGTTGCGAATACCTCTCTCCAACAAAACATCTTTAGCATTACTGAGAATATTTAAGATAGCCTGCGCTATCTCATTTGGAAATACAAAAACTTCAAAATCATCCTCTACATGTAGAGCTAGTTCTATATTGTTATTCTTTAAAGAGGCGTATATAAGATTGTATACTCTATCTATGATTTCTGAGACACTATGTCTCTCTTTTCTCTTTTTTGAAGCGAAAAAATTTCTAAAATCATCTATGGTTTTTGACATAAAAACTATCTGTTTGTTTGCTTCTTCTACTTTTGTGTGGAACTTCTCTTTAGTAAGTTTACCCATCTCATAAAACAGTTCAAGATTTATAAGTATTGAAGAGAGTTCGGTTAGCGGTTGTCTCCATTGATGGGCTATATTTCCTATCATCTCACCCATACTTGCGAGTTTGCTTTGGTGAGCTAAGATTCTCTCTTTTTCATTTGCTTCTCTCTCTTTTTTAAGTTTGAGTTGAATCTCTTTGTCTATCTCTATCTGTAGATTTTCATTTATGGCTTCTAAATCATCTTGACTCTTCTTTAACTTTCTATTCGACTCATCAAGCTCTTTTAGGATGATGTTAAATCCATAATTTATCAACACGGATGTTGCTAACATCAAAGCTATAAGCAGTATCAAGCTTTGCAAAATCGATTTATCTAGTATATTTTTCCAATGTGATACATTTTGTAAAAAGAGTATTTCAAAATTATTATCTTTGGCTATGCCTTTTTCTTGAATGATATACGGCATATAAATTTTATTTTTGATGTGAATTATCTGAGTTTTATCTATCTTTTTGCTTTGTATAACATCATCAAATGCTCTATTTTTTTTCAACTTGAAAGTAATCTTTTCTCCATTTTGTTTTGTATATATTATATATGTATAGATATTTGTCAGTTTTCTGATTTCGGATAAGAAAAATTTTGGATTTATAACAAACTCTATATAGCCTACTATATTTAAATTAACATCTCTAGCTTCTGAAACTGCATAAAAATTAAAAGATTTTGTGTCATTCCAAAATCCAGCATAACTTTTTTTATGTTGCTCTATAAAAAAGAGTTTTGACTCTGGCTTTCTACCAAAATATGTTAAAATTTTTCCATCTTTACTATAGAAGCAAAATGATTTTAAAAATGGGTTCTCTTTTTTGATAACATCCCATCTTGGAAGACTTAACCTGTGCAAAGAGTCACTGTCATTTCTCACAAAAGCTTCTTTTATACCATAAGAATTTATATTGGCATAACCCCTTGTGATATAGAATTTACTTATCCTCTTAAATGTCTCATTATATACCAACTCTACTCTTTGAAGTTGTGACTTTTGATCTGCCAAAGCAAACTCTTTTATATCTATATATCTGATAAAAAAGAAAATTAGAGACAAGGCAAAATATATCACCAACACTAAAATAATAGTTTTTGCTTTAACTGAAAAAAACTTTTTATTGTATTTCAAATTTATATCCTATCCCATACACATTCTTTATAGATTCTCTTGCTACTTTTCTTCTGAGCTCTTTTACGAGTGATTTTATCGCCTCTTTACTTGGTCGTTCAAACTCCCAAATATAATCATAAATTTGCTCAAATGTCACAGTTTGATTTTCTCTTTTTATGAAAAACTCTAACAATCTGCTTTCGCTTTTTGAGAGCTGAATATCTTCACCTTTACATATCACTGCTTTTGTGCAGGGATTATAGATACACCCCTCTTTGAGTTTTATCTCAAGATTATTGTCAACCAACTCCAAAGCTGCCTCTTTCAATGTGTCTATAAGTGAAATTCTATCAAACGGCTTGGTAAGATACCTCGTTATTTTCAACTCAACCGCTCTCCATAAATACTCCTGTTCGGTATGGGCAGAGAGTATGACGATAGGAATTTTTTTATCTTTTTTTCTGATATCTTTA
>CAZRAK010000037.1:0-16882 GCA_964598135.1 uncultured Campylobacterales bacterium | reverse complement strand
GTTTTATTTTTTTACGATTTTTATAAAAATCTCGTTATAAAAGATGCCAAACAAGAAGTTATTTCTATCTTAAACACAATAAAAGCAATCAGAAATTATGTAGAAAATATCCAAAAACCAGTTATTTATAACTTAAAAAAAAGAGGTAAGCTATATAAAGATTTCTTTGACCCCAAGCTTTTATCTTCCTCATACATCGTTAGAAATATTTATAAATTACAAAATCATTCTAAATTAGAAAAAAATTGTATTCCATACAAATACAAGCTTGCCGCTACAAATCCTAGAAATCCAAAAAATAGAGCTGACAAATTTGAGAGAGAAATTTTAGATAAATTTAGAAAAGAAAATATTAGTGAATTCTCTACTATTTTAAAAGAGAATGGTAAAAGCTATTTTTTTGTAGCTATCCCTGTTGCTAAAAACCAAAAATCTTGCATGAAATGCCATAGTACACCAGACATTGCACCAAAAGAGATGTTGAAAATATATGGCAAAACTGCAGGATTTTATGAAAAAATAGGTGATATACGAGCTATGATATCACTAAAAATCCCGATTTCTCACATAGTTTCAGTACATATCAAAGATTTTTTTATAACTATTTTTATAGCTTTTTTAATTTTTATAATATTTTATATTTTTATTTATATCATTTACAAAAAAAATCTAAAACTTCAAAAAGAGAGAGAATTGCTACTATTGCATCAAAATAAATTAGCTTCTATGGGAGAAATGATAGGCAATATTGCCCATCAATGGAAACAACCTTTGGCTCAGCTCTCTTTTATATTTGTAAATATAGAGTTGTTTTCCGATAAAAATAGACTAACCAAAGATAAGCTAAAGAGTAAAATAGATGATGCAAACAAACAGATATCTTTCATGTCAAATACTATTGATGATTTTAGAAACTTTTTCGCATCAGGAAAACCAAAAAAGAGTTATGCTGTGCATGAAGCCATATCTTTAACCGAACAATTAGTAAGTGCAACATTATATAAAAATAAAATAAAGCTAAAAATTAACATAAAAGATAATTTTATTTTAGAAGGATATAAAAATGAAATAATACAAGCTCTTATCAATATTATAAATAATGCAAAAGATGCATTTTTAGAAAAAAGAGTGAAAAATCCTTTAATTAAAGTAGATATCTTATCTCAAAATGATCAAAAAATAATAACTATACAAGATAATGCAGGTGGCATAAACATTGACCTTATTGATAAAATTTTTGAACCATATTTCACTACAAAACACGCAAATATAGGCACAGGTATCGGATTATACATGACAAAAATGATAATAGAAAAAAACAACAATGGAAACATAAGTGTGAAAAATTTACACGATGGAGCTATTTTTACTATCATTTTTTAAATAAAATCAAATTTTCCTCTTTTACTCCCTTTTTACTCCCTTTTTTATAATAAAATTGCATTAATAAGATAAAATCTCATTATAAATTCTAAAGGAGAATATATGAAAAAGATTACAATTGGGCTGGTTATCTCGGTGATTATTGGTGTGTCTGCTATGGCATTAACACTTCCTGCAAATCATATTGTCAATGTGTCTTGGCTAAAATCACATATGGGTGATAAAAATCTAGTTATCATAGATGCTAGAAAAGATAGTTCAAAATACAAAATTGAACATATCAAAGGTGCAGTTTTGTGGAAAAGCACAGATTTTAGAGAGGGAAGATACTATAGTAAAGTTACTAAAAAAGCGATTCCTGGTTATGTTGCAGCTCCACTAACTTTTAAAAGAACTATGAGAAAAAGTGGTGTTAACAATGATAGTGCTATCGTTTTTTATAGTAGCGGAACATCAGCAAAAGACTACAGAAACGCTTCACTAGCTGATTTTACAAGTGAGTATTACGGCTTTTCAAATGTTGCGATTTTAGATGGTGGTTTTGCTGGATGGAAGAAAGATGGTGGTGTTATCGATAATGTAAGACCAAAAGTTAAAAGAGGTAACTTTATCTTTAAAGGTAGAAAATTTAACCAATCTATAATGTCAACAGGTGAAGATATTGATGAAGCTGTTTGGACAGGAGATGCTCAAACTCTAGATGCAACTGGTAAAAGCAAGCATTGGTATGGAACTGCAAAAGACCCAAGAAGACTGCATGAGGGTCACCTAAAAGGTGCAGCTGCTTTAAGTGCAAAAGTTCTTACTGTAAAAAAAGATGGTGTTTACTATCTTGGAGACAAAGCATTTGCTACTAAGAAATTTACAGAAGCTGGACTAAATGTTAATAAACCAATTATCTCTTATTGCAATACTGGTCACTTAGCTGCTGGTCCTTGGTTTGTAGGTAAATATGTTATCGCAATGGGAAACAAGTCAAAAATGTATAGTGGCTCTATGGCTGATTATACAAGATGGCCTCATAGAATTCTTGTAAAGGGTGACAAATAGTTTTGAATTTGTCGCTTCAGGAAAAGATATCCGCACTCTATTTGTGTGCGGATATCTTAGATTATCCTGACATAAATTACCTTAAAAATTTGAAAAAATTTGAAAATTTAATAAATATAAAATTTAATTTTCAAGAAGTTGATTTGAATGATATTTGTGCACAATACCTAAGAGTTTTTTCGATAAATTCCACCAAACTCAGGTCTGTACCTCATGCCTCTTGGTGGATTGATGGAAAAATGTTTGGCAAAACTCTATCTGATATCATTAATTTCTATATTAAGTGCGGATATACCTTTGATGCTAATTTGATAAAAAAACCAGCTGACAATATATCTTCTATGATTTCGTTTGTTGCAATCTTAGCTGAAGAGAAAAAATTTAAAGAGATAAAAGAGTTTGCCAAGTTTTTAACTTGGATGACTGATTTTGCAAACTCTTTAAAAACAGTAACAGATATGCAAATCTATACGCATGCAATAAATCTTTCATCAAAAATAGTACAAAACTTAAAGGAGGAGATGTGAACACAAGTATAACACAAAAAAAACAGACTAATCTTGTTTGGTTAGTTTTATCATTTCTTGTAGCAGCAGTTGGGCTATATGGCATGCTTCAAGTTTTTAACAATGGACAAGAAGCATCTTATGGAATAAGTAGAGAAGTTCCATGGGGTATTTTAATAATTGGTTATTCATTTTTTGTAGCCTTAAGCGTAGGAACAGCCATAATAGGCTCTTTGGCACATGTGTTTAAAATAGAAGCTTTTCATGTAATGAGCAAAAAAGTGGCAATGTTTTCGTTAGCTGCTTTGATAGCTGCTTTTTATACCATTTTTTGGGAACTAGCAGGTCCATTTCAACTTCAAGCATTAAGATTGGTAGTCTATTTCACTCAATTCGAAATAAGTTCACCCATTTGGTGGATGGTGACATTTTATATGTTAGAGTTACCACTACTAGCTCTTGAGGTTTATTTCTTAGTCAGTAAAAAACAAAACTCAGCCTTTTTTGCTGCTTTAGTAGGTTTCTTTTTAGGTATAATTGCTTATGGAACATTGGCTTTTGTATTTGCATCAAATGCTACTAGACCTTTGTGGCACACTAGCTCATTTTCTATATTTTTTATACTCTCTGCTATAGCATCTGGTAGTGCTGTTGTATTGATAATGTTATTTCTTACTGGAAATTCAGATAAGAAAAAATCAATAAATGCACTAAATAAAATGCTATTTATACTACTTTTTGCTATGTTTTTTATCAACCTTTGGAATGTTTTTATAAATACATACGGCGTCAATTCTGAGCTCGATGTAACAATGAAACTATTTATAGGACATGGAGTTTTGGCAAATAATTTTTATTATCTTGAATTGCTTATTGGTATAGTTATTCCTATGTTACTATTGGTTATAGGAGGATTTAAATCATCTTTTTTATCAGCACTAGCAGGTTTATTAGTTGTTATAGGCTTGTTTTTTGCTAGATTTGACTCCATTGTTGGCGGACAATTGCTATCTCGCCCTAGTATACATATGGACTTTACTCAACATGTTTACCGTGTATCTACTTCAGAGCTACTGCTTTTTATTAGTGCTATTGGTGTTCTTGGAATTGTATATTTTTTAGGTTCAAAATTTTTTAATCTTGAAGAGGAGGCACACTAATGAGTAGACATAATATATCAAGAAGAGGATTTTTAAAACTAGCTGGTGCTAGCTCCGTTGCTATCACAGCTGGAATTGCTGGTCTTCCATCACCCCTAAAAGCATCTGCAAAGAAAGAGGCTAAAAAAGGTGCAAGATTTTTAAAATATGACCGTGGGAGCAAAACCCCCAATTTTTGTGAGATGTGTTTTTGGAACTGCGGTGTGAATGTATACACTAGAAATGGCGTCATGCATAAGCTAGAAGGAAACAAGCTAAATCCAAACAACAGAGGTCATCTTTGTGCAAAAGGAAATGCAGGAATCCAATCAACATATGATGCAGATAGAGTACAATCTCCACTTATCAGAACAGGCAATAGAGGGGAAGGAAAGTTCAAAAAAGTAAGTTGGGAAGAGGCATATAAATATGTATATAAAAAGCTAAATCCTCTTATAGATGAATTTGGCCCTGAAACACTAGCTACATTTATGCACGGAACTGGAGAACCATATCCTCATATGCTAACTCTAGCACTCGGAAGTCCAAATATCACAATTCCAGCTTATTCACAATGTCTTGGTAGTCGCGAAATGGCATGGGCGCTTACTTTTGGAACAGGTGTAAGCGGGCATGAAACTTATGATATGGCAAACTCGAAACACATGATGATTTTCGGAAGAAACTTTGCAGGTTCTGTTCAAGTAAGAGAGACTGAAGATTTTGCTGAAGGTTTAGCAAGAGGAGCAAAGTTAACATACATTGACCCTAGACAGAGTGAATCCGCAGTTAGAGCAACAAATTGGCTCCAGATAAATCCTGGAACTGACATGGCACTAGCACTAGGTTTTATACATGTTATCATCAGAGACAATCTAGCAAATATGGATTTTGTAAGAAAATATTGCTATGGATACAATGAATTAAGTAAACATGTAGAAAAATATACTCCACAATGGGCAAGTAAAAAATGTGGAATAGATGCTAAAACCATAGAAAAAATTGCTTGGGAATTTGCAAAAGATGCTCCAAATGTCGTTGCAATTCCAGCAAGAAGGCACACAAGATACGGAAACGATACCCAAACAGTACGAGCAGTTGCTATACTAAATGCTCTTATGGGAAGCTGGGGAGTACCTGGAGGTATTTTCATAAGAAATAAAGTTCCTGTTGATTTTCCAAAGGAGGAACTTCCTGATGCGCCAGATGCTAGAAGAGCTGATGGTGCTGGCAAAGGTGAAAAATATCCTCTTGCTCCATTAGCACTTGGTAGGACAAATGGTATATATAAAGCAACACTTACAAAGGAACCTTATCCTATTAAAGCGTGGTTATTGTATGGCACAAACCCGCTATCGCACTCCAGCATTGGCGCAAATAGTATGTATAAAACGCTTGATAATCTAGATCTCATCATAGCCATTGATACACAATTTAGTGATACTGTTATGTATGCAGATGTTATCTTTCCAGAATCAACCTATCTTGAGAGATATGATGCGCCTTTTATACAAAAAGATAAAACTCCTTTTATAGCTTTAAGAAAACCTGCAATTAAACCAATCTACGACACAAAAGGTTGTTTTGATATTTGCAAGGGAATTGCTAAGGAGTTTGAACTTGACGATTGGTTTGAAAAATCTCCAAAAGAGCAAGTTGAAGAGTTATCTCAGGTTTTAAATGAAGAGCAGATGAAAACTTTAGAAAAAGATGGTGTTTTGCTCTTTGAGGATGTAAATCCCTACCCTTGTGCAAGTGGTGTAACACCTAGTTTTGCTACCTCAACTGGAAAAGTTCAACTTTATGTAAAAGACTTAGAGGATATGTATAAAAAACAAGGTGATGATTTTTCTCCTATGCCTATATTTAAAGACCCTGTAATGCCAGCTAGAGATGAGTTTAGAATGCTGTTTGGAAGAACACCTCACCATTCTCATGCAAGAAGTCAAAACAATTGGATACTTCTTGAACTTCAAGATGATACACCTGTTTGGATGAATCCAAGTGATGCTAAAAAAATGGGTTTCAAAGATGGGGATATGGTCTATCTAGTAAATGCAAAAACAGGGCACAAATCAGACCATAGCGAAAGATTAAAAGTCACCAAAAGAATCAAAGCAGGAGCTGTATTTATCCACCATGGTTTTGGGCATACTACAAAAGCATGGACTAGGGGGTACGAAAAAGGAACCAAGGAAAATTGGTTTGTTAGCGATGGCGTTGACCCTATTAGCGGAGCTGCAGCATTTCACAATGGCTTTGTAAAAGTTGTAAAGGCATAACATGAGTTTAATGAACAAAAAGATAAAAAAAGATAAAAATCTTGCGATGGTAATAGTCGGTGATAGATGTGTCGGTTGTGATGCTTGCTATGTTGCTTGCAAAACTGATTGGGATGTACCAGCCTTAAAAGGAGCATACCGAACAAAAGTTTTTGAGGTTGAAGGCGAAGATATACACAAAAATCCTACCATTAGTTTTCTTCCAACTCTTTGTAATCATTGTGATAGTGCACCTTGCGTTGATGTTTGTCCAACTGGAGCTAGTTTCAAGCGAAGCGAAGATGGCATAGTTTTGGTGGAACCTGAAATGTGCATAGGTTGCAAAGCTTGTATGGTCGCTTGCCCTTATGATGCAAGATACTATAATGAAGAGCTAGAAGCAGTAGATAAATGTACTTTTTGTCTACCAAGAATCAGTAATGGACTAGATCCTGCTTGTGTAACCACATGTGTGGGAGAATCAAGAAATTTTGGTGATTTAAATGATTTAGACAGCAATGTTGCAAAACTACTAAGAGATGCTACTAGTATAGCTAAACTAAAAGAGGACGAGGGAACATCACCAAATGTTTACTATGTCACAGTAAATTATTAGGAGAGAGAGATGAAAATGAAAAAATTAATTATAGGACTTATTGGATTGGGCATTGTGTTGGGACTACTTGGTATAAATTTAAGTGCCCAAAACAGACAAAATTATAGTATGAATAAAACTCTTTGTGCACACTATGTAAAACTCTCAAGAAAAATGGTAGATGGAGACAATCTTCCTCTTGCGAAGCTTTACGCACAAAAAGCAGTACAAGCAAATCCTTGGGAAAAGGCTGCATGGGCAAATTATAATGATGTTATACAAAGATTAGCTGATAATGGAGATATAAAAGATTTCGACACTTTTATAGAGGAATCTACAGCTATATCTGCTCCAAAAGCTGATGCAGGAGCCCAATTTGAGGGATGCTAGAAAATAACCAAAGAAGAAAGATTTTAAAATTCCTGCCATTTGTAGTGGCAGGAACTCTTACTTATCCTATAGGAAAGTTTATATTTTTTAAACAAAATGAACACGATGAATTTTCGATTCCATTAAAAGAGATAAAAGAAGGAATCACAAAAATTACAAAACATGATATCTTTGTCTATAAGAGGCTTGAGAGGATAGAGGTTTTTAGTGCTCACTGTACCCATATGGGCTGTATCCTCAATTTTTATAAAGATAAAAAAAGATTTATCTGCCCCTGCCACCATAGCCGATTTACAATAGATGGACACAAATTCAAAGGACCAGCACAGAGAGATTTAGATAAAATAACCTATAAAATAAAAAATAAAAAACTTTTTATAGGGTAGACATTATGTCCAAATTTACTTCATATCTCACCTTTGCTCTCTTTTTTGTAAGTATGCTTAGTGGTCTTGTTATTGTATTTGCTTATCATCCCTCGCTTGCATTTCAAAGCGTTCAAAAGATAAACTATCTTTTGCCTTATGGAAGTTTTTTTAGAAAACTACACTACTTTAGCTCTGAGATTTTTACTATTTTTTTACTCTTGCATATAGGACTTGAACTAGCTAAAAACAGAGTGTCGATATCTGGCTCTTCTTGGAATTATTCTGTTTTAGGATTTGGCTTAGTTATAGTTTTGATGTTTAGCGGTTTTGTTTTAAAAGCAGATTTAAGCGCAAATGGAGCCGCACAAGTTGCATTTAATCTCATAAAAGATACACCTTTTCTCAAAAGCATTTTAGCTCTTATTCAAGACCATACTATTTTTTACTATAAGTTTTTTATCTGGCATATACTCTTCTTGCCGCTTATCTTAGTATATGCGATTTTTAGGCATATAGACCCTCTATATGTAAAAATCGAATATCTTAGCATTGCACTTGGTGTTAGTATTTTATCAATCATGCTATTTACTATGCCAAGAGATATAATCACAGGTGAAAAAGCACAAAACCTTACTAGTCCTTGGTTTTTTAAAGGAGCTGAAAATTTGCTTCTAAAATCTTGGTCGCCACTTTTGGTAAATCTAGTTTTGATTATCCCTTTTGTTTTGCTAGTTATTTATTATTATACTAAACAAAAAAATATCATCAAAACCTTGCTTGCTCTTTGGTTAATTACATATATCTTAATATCGATTTTTGCAAAATGAAATTTAAAAATATACTCTTCGCTTTAGCAATTATTGGTATTGCTGTATCTATTTTTTCTATTTTTTCAAACTCTCCAAAAATACCACAAAAAATAACAAAACCAGACCAATGCATGAATTGTCATAGTAATATGAGTGATATCGACCATGCTCATCCAAAAGAGATATTTGGCTGTGCAACTTGCCATGGTGGAAACAGGTGGGCAACAAACAAAAAAGATGCTCACAGAGGCATAGTATTAAACCCAGCAAGACTAGAGCACGCTAGTATATTTTGTATTAAATGTCACAAAGATATAATCAAACGGATTAATAAGTCCATGATGCAATCACAAAGTGGAATTTTAAATGTACTTAAATACCAATGGGGTGAAAACAGAGATTTAAACTCAACTATTGGCATAACAGATATAAAAAGTGAAACAAATAGCTCACTAGCAACAAATCATTTTAAAAAACTTTGTGCTGCTTGCCATATAAATCAAGACGAAAAAATATTTAAAAATAAAAAAATTGCAAGAGGTGGAGGGTGTAGTGATTGTCATAGAGTATCCAAAACCAATAAAAACAGACATGCAGTTTTTAGTACAAAAATCCCTACAAAAAACTGTCTAAAATGCCATAACCGCTCAAATAGAATTGGTTTATCATACGAAGGAGTTTTTGAAAGCGCGGGATACGGAACACCTTATAAACATGGTAATTTTTCACATAAAATGAGTGATAACAGAAGGTTTTACTATAAACTTCCAGATGATATTCATCATAAAATTGCAAATATGAGCTGTATTGATTGTCATAGTGAAAAAGGGGTGATGGGTGATGGTAAAAAACATTATCATATGGAAGATGCAGAAGATGTAAAGTGTAAAGACTGCCATAAGTCAAAATTTAAAAAAGCAAATGAGTTGGCACAAACTCTAGCAGACACAAACGAAAAGATACAAATTAAATCACTTATAGCTTATACTAAAAAATTTAATTCTCCTTTATACAATATTCAAAAAGATAGAAACCAAACTATTTTTTATAGAAAAGCTGACGGTAAGAAATTTGATATAAAAAATATGAGTAACAAACCTTATCACACACTCGCTATTCATAAAAGACTAGATTGTTCAGCTTGCCACTCCTCTTGGATACCTAGTTGTTATGGGTGTCATGAGGTTTACTTTGAAAATGGTAAACAGTTTGATTGGGTAGAAAAAAAACCGACAAAAGGGCAATGGCAAGAACTAAGAAGCTTTCTAAGATTTGAAAGTCCTAGCCTTGGTATTGGATATAATAAAAAGATAATGCCTTTTGCTCCAGGATGTCAAGTAATTGGTACAATTTTTAAAACCAATAAAATTGAAAAATTTCACTCCATAGCAATGGCTGGTTGGGATCCACATACGACCCAAAAAACTTCAAGAACTTGCATAGATTGTCACTTTAATCCTGCGACTTTGGGACTTGGACGAGGAAATTTAAACATAAAAGACGGAAATATCACATTTACTCCGATTTACAACTCCATTCAAAGCGGTATGCCTTTTTCATACCCCATCGATGCTTTTGTCTCTGCAAAAGGGAGACAATTTCAAAGCACATCAAGGAAAGAGGCAAGAAGTTTTAATAAATCTGAATTAAACAAAATTGTCGGTGCCTACAAATGTATAATTTGTCATGACACTTATAGTGATAAAATATATAAAGACTTTCATCAATCAAAAAAACTTTTTTATAGTGGAAAAACAGTATGTTTAAAATAGTCATATCACTCTTTATAATCCTTGGCTCATTAATCGCAAAAGATTGCATTACATGTCATCCAAAATCTGCCCAAAATTGTCAAAACAGCATTCACTATACTCTAAGAAAAGCTATAAATATAACTAGAAATGCTTGGGGCATAAAAGATTCAAATGTGACCTTGCAAACCCTTCCTTTGCCAAAAATAGATATAAAAAAACCAAGTGACTTAGTAGATGATTTTTTAAGAAGAAAATGTTTAAAGTGTCACTTAAACAATAAATCAAGCGGAGAAAGAGGAATGAACAGAGGTATAGGTTGCCTTGCATGTCATACTCCTCATCAAAAAAAAGGCAGATGTCAAAGAGATAAAATATCTATAAACAAATGTCTAAGTTGCCACAATAAAGAGTTTGTAGGAGGCGATTATCTAGGACTTTTTCCAAAAGATTATGATAAAAGTTACCGAGCTCCATTAACAAAAGACGGAAGATATCCACCACAAAAATATGGCATTGATTTTCATCATTTAAGCACAGATATCCACTTTAAAAAAGGCATGACCTGTGTTGATTGTCACAAAAAAGATGATATGCAAGGCATCAAAAAAGCAAGTTGCACAGATTGCCATAAAAATTTAAGTAAAAAAAATCATGCTTCATATCACCAAAGATTAGCTTGTAGCACTTGTCACTCAGCGTGGAACATCAACTCTTATGAACTCTCAGTTTTTAGAGACGATACAAGCGATTATAAAAAATGGAGAAACTTAACTTTGCAAGAAGATGGTTATTTGACAAATTTTTTAACAAAAGCCTTGCGAAGTAAAAAGACAATTTCCCCTGAGATGCCTGATTGGATAACTCATGAGTTTAAAGAGGGTATCTGGTATAGTGGCTACAGATATAAAAGATGGGAGCATTTCAACCTTGCAAACTCCAAAGATGGTCGCATTATGATAATCCGTCCACTTTTTCAGTATCGCATAAGTTACAGAGATAAAAAAGGTAAAATGATTCTTGATGATGTATCTAAAATTAATGGTAAAAAGATAGAGGTTTGGCTCCCCTACTCTCCTCACACTATAAGTAAAAATGCGAAATCATGTGAAAGCTGTCACAATAACCCACTTATTATAAATCCAAAAAAAACAGGTTATGAGGTACTAGATTTACAAATTCCAAACAATATAGTAAACGGCTATGAGTTAACAAAAGAGCAAATTAAAAAAATGACCTCTAAAAAATACAAAAAAACAAGAGCTAAACAACTTTTCTAATAGTATAAAAAACCCAGCGTCCTTATGATTGAGCCTGAAATTGTATTTTCATTGTTCCAAGCATCTAAGTGTATATCTCCTCTTCTAAATTGATTATAAAAAGGATTATTTGTAGCAATATGCTCTAATGCAACATCTATATTTGTTACTTGAATATTCTCTTTATCTTTTAAATTTTTGGTAAATTTTGTTTGTGCTTCTCTTTTTTGTTTTAACTCTTGCCTGATTTGAAACGGACTTAGATTTCTATTTGCATATCGTGCCTTTCTTGGAGTTAAAAGAATTAAAATAGATTTTTTAGATTGTAATGCCTCTTTCCTTGAAGTTACATACTGAACACCTGGTATATCTTTTAAAATTGGAATACCATTTTCATTACGATTATTTTCATTTTCAGATAATCCGCTAAGCACCAATGTCTCTCCTAACTTTAAAATCGCTACAGAATCTACAGAAGTTTTAGCTGTTTGAGAAAAAGATGAATATCCAACTAAATCTGACGCTGTTTCTAAAAAAGATCTCTCAGCATGAACTGTTATTTGAACAATATCATCAGAGTAGAATTTTGGTGTAACATCAAGCTTTATTCCAATTGGAATATCTACCATTGAACCATCTGCATTGCTACTTGAGAGTTGCACATGTAGTACTTCACCAGAGTAAAATTGAGATTCCTGACCATCTATGGCAAGAAGAGATGGGCGAGCAAGTACTTCGGCATTATTTACTCCATCATTAAATATATTTAAGCTGTATTGAAGCATTCCTGAGAGTTCAAATTGAGGATCAAAAGAGAGCTTTCTTGTTCCACTTGCACTATTGCTATTATACTCAATCCCTGTGCCTGTCAATGTTCCTTGCATCCATTGAAGAACATTAATGCCCTTTGTTTGAGACCTTATCTCTTGAGTTCTTAGAATTACAACATCTACAAGAGTCATTTTGGGCAAATCTAACTTTTTGATTTTATTTTTTTTGATTTTAAAATTTAGTCTGTTTTTAGCCAAACCTGTATTATCACTATTAGTGGTACTATCACTTAAACTAGGCTCTATATAATTTTGGTTTCCGCTATCAATAAAATCACTTTGAAATTGAGAAGAAGAGCCAAATACATTATCGTTTTGTGCTATTTTGTAAAAATTTTTCCAATCTCTAAGTCTCTGATTTGCACTTTGAAAAGCCAAAGTTTTATTAAATTTACTATCTTCTTTTAGCACTAGTGAATATTTTTTGAGAGTATTTTTTGCATCACTAAATTTTCCCGAAGCTGCTTGTGAAAACATCAATGCTCTTAAAGTTGAGCTATTTTTTGGATTAAGTTGTGCAGCTTTTTTTGCTGCCCATCTACTTGTACTTACATCCTTGGCATAATATGAAGCGATAGCTAATGCTTTTAGGAGTTGCGGATTTTTAGGTGCATATAAGAGTCCGTAAGAGAACTGATTTTGAGCATCAAGATATCTTTGTTGATCAAAATATATATGTCCTAAAAGATACGCTGCCCAATAATTTGTCTTATCAAACCTAAGTGCTGTCAGATAACCTGCCTCAGCAAGACTTAGCATACTTTTATCGCCAGAAAGCGATCTCATGTGATAAGTTAAAGCATTTAGAAAATGCAAGTTTGCATTAGTTGGATCAAGCCTTAGACCTTTTTTGAATTCATTTGAGGCACTAGCATAATTGCCTTGTTGTATCAACTTTATCCCTTTTTTTATAAGAACAACTATTTCATTATCAGATTTATTTATCTTTAAACCCTCTGCTAGTATCCCTTTTACACCTAAGTTTTTATTTTGCAAAACAGTACTTGATGTTGTCGCTGCACAACCACTTAGCAAAATAACTAAAAAAATAAATGAGAATATACTGAAAATTGTTTTCATAAGCACTCCTATCTCTGTTTAAAATCTATCATCTGTTCAGGGGATCTTTCACATCTTTTCATTATAGCCAATCCTTCATTATTTTTTGAAAGAGTTAAACACTCATTGCTCTTTTTATTGTACATCTCGAACGCTCTCTCATTTTGTGTATCATTTCTCCACAACATATCTTTTCCATTATCACAAGGCACAAGTGCAAGCTTATGGTTTCTTGGTATTATACACCATCCATTAATAGCATCTACTAATTTGATATCTCCATCAACTTTTTCATTATAGTTAAACTCTTGTGCATTTTTACTTCCACAATCCACAGATACTAGCTCATTAAAATTTCTTAGTCTTTGCTGTTGAAATAGTTCGTAATTACTATCAAGTATATGTGCTCTACCGTTTATCTGTCTTGATATTGCATAAAAATCTTTTTTTACTCCTAAACAAACTCCATTTTTAGCTTGAATTTTTTTATCCACCTTATGATAAGTTGATCTCTTAGCATCTTCTATCACTCTAAAATTTTGACTATCCGTCCCTAGACATGATGTCCATATAGCATTTGCTGTTTTTGGATTTGCATTTTCTTTATCAAAATGCAAACACTTTTGAGAGTATCTGTTTATAATGCTATCAAAAAAGCCATCATAAGACTCTACTTTCCACTGCTCTTTTTCATCACCATCTACACACTGAGCCAAAGTCAAAAACTCTCCACTGTTTTTACTAGGATTTATTTTTTTCGCTTTTAGACATAAACCTTTTGCCTTTAGTCTAACATACCCATTTTTTGTTGATTGTGTTGACCACTGTTCTGTTTGTATATCATTACAGTTTTTCTGTAACACATCTTCACCATTACTTGCAACTCCCAAACATAAATCACTATGACCAACAGCTAGATACTTATCTCTAAACTCCTTACTATCTGACATCAAGTCAGTAAGTTGATATTTTGCCATAATATCTGTTTTTTCTTTATCTTGGTCTTCATATGCTTGTTTAAAACTTTTTGTATTGTTTTCATACGAAGCAAGCACTTTTTTATATTTTTTTTCTTCTGCTTTAACCTCTTTTCTTACTCTCTCTTGTGCAACTGCAAGTTTTGATGCAATATGAGCTTTTACCCATCTTGCAATTTTTGGGTCTACTTTTTTCAACGCATTATCTATTATATCCTCTAGCACCATCGCAGGCAAAAGAGCAAACGACATGGCATCAAATTTTAAATCTTTTAATTTTATAGCAAAATACTCTCTGTGTTGCTTTCCATCTATATTAAATTTCATATCAAGTATTAGTGGTGTATCATGCTTAATAGCACCTCTTAAATCACCCATCAAAATGGCTTGTTCTATTTCAAACGGTGGTTTTTTTATCGCCGCATTTACTATATCTTCCATATCATGCAACACAAAATCTACAGCTTTTTTGTCAATTTCTACAACAGCTTTTGCTAAAGATAAACCAGTAAGTTCTATATCTTTTTGAGCAACTAAGCCAGCAATTCTTGGGTCTAAACTAAAAGCAGCCGCTACAACTTTTTTGACTGCATTTAGTATATCCTCCGCTCCTTTATACAAACCCCAATCAACATCTTTTACACCTCGCCAATAACCCTTACATGCCCAATGCGTCCATTTATCACCACAATGCCCCTCTTCATGCTTTGCATGATGATAATCTCCTTTAAGATGAGAAACTTTTCTTTTTGCATCATTTATCTTATTTTCTGCTCTATTTTTAGCTCTATTATCCTGTTTTTTTACTCTTCTTATCTTTTTATTTATCAAATCAACTTTCTTTTGAGCCTTATCTAAGTCCTTATCTGCATCATTTAATTTTTTATTAGCCGAAGCATACAACTCTTTTAATCCCTCTTTTAACTCTTTATCTATCCAAGGGAGTATATTTGATTTGAATTCGCCCAATAGACTGATATCAGCTTTTTTGTCAAATGTACCTTTGCTTAAATCAAACCCATCAACTCGCACTTTCAAGTTTGCTTTTCCAAATTTACCCAACTTATCTGTGATATGAAACTCAAAATATGGAGGATTTAAGTCAAGCAATACCGACTGAGGTTCACCAAATAATTTTATCGTCGAACTAATCTTTGCATCTGGTTTTTCACTAATCCTAAAATTTACTTGATTTCCTTGGAATTTCAAGATATCAAGATTTATATCTGCTATTTTTCCACTAAAAGTTACTCCTTTTTCTCCTCCGCTCCCTTTCACTTCACCAAGCTCTTTTCCTGCAAAAAAGAAATTTCCTCTAAAAGCTAGTCCATCACTAACCAAGCCTAATTGAGGATCACTAGCACCTGGAGTTGCAAATGCAATCAAAACTCTATGAAGCTCAAAATATGGTAGATTTTTTACATCTATTTTATGTTTTAGTCCCATTACGGACTGAGTTATAGCCAAAACATCAGAAACTCCAAGTTTGTTTACAGATGCAGAAAATGCTACTCCATCAGGCAAAGCGTCTTCGAGCAATATATTTACATTGGTGGCTAAATCAAACTTAACACTACCTATCTTGGTATCGCCTGAAAAACCAATGTTTACTTCACCCGTATCTTTTATACCTGTTGTCATTTTTACATGTGAGAGCGTTAAAGATTTTATACCAAAAGGGTTCTTCCATTTTCCCTTCATGGCTCCTAGTATCTCTATCCCTACCCCCTCTTGTGAAAAATCTAGCCCAATTTTTGAGTACATATTTAATCTATCTTTTCCAGCTTTTATGTGTAAACTAACTTTTGCTCCTGCTTCTATATTTAAACCTTGCCAAGTCAAGAAAAAATCTGGAATCTTTACATCTGGAATTGAGATAACTTTTTTAGGAATTCCACTTGCTTTACCTTGTTTTTCCATAGAAATACTAAAGGTAAATCCAGGAGTTCCGCCAAATATTCCACTAATTCCTCCTGTAATTATTGAGCCATCTTGAACGCCAATTTTCTGTAACCCTGCACCAATGATGCCAAAAGCTTTCTTGCTAAATGATCCGATAAATTCGATACCAGGTTTTATATTTATATTAATTTTTGAACCTTTAAATATATTGTCAAAAAGAGCATTGGCTGGTTGCGGTATATCCCCTTGTTTGGCACTAAAACCTTTTTCAGAGAATATAAGTGTTGCTTTTGGAAGTGATATGCCATTTAATAATTTTATCTTCCGAGCACTCTTTAAGAGTTCCGTAAATTTAAAATTATTTTGCTCTATTGCAAAGTTAAAACCTGCTCCTTTTTTTATCTCAAACAGATATACATTTACTTTAGTTTTGCCAAAGAGTGATTTGGCCGAAATTCCTGTATTGAAAATTTGCAAATCCTCTAAAGCAAACTTTTTAGCATTTGGTATATTTTTTCCTCCTGGAATATCAGCTAAGCTTAATTTTTTTGCAATCTTAAAATACCCCAACTCCACCTTCCCTCTTTTTCTTATGAAATCTGC
>CAZRAK010000036.1:0-17000 GCA_964598135.1 uncultured Campylobacterales bacterium | reverse complement strand
TGACCAAAAAAAGCAATAAAATCTACATAGAGCCAAATCCGCAAATCATAAAAGACTTATCCGAATGCTTCACGGATTTAGTAGATAACTACAACGAAACTTCACTACAATTTGACAATACAAAATAGATTTCATTACAACTTTTCAATTAAATCTATAACACCATTGACCCTGACCCTATTATCCGTAAAAGCAGTCTGTCTCCTTTTTAAAAGAGTTTTAGACTATCGTTACAGAGTTTGCTCCAAGAGTCTTTTATTTTTGTGGATGCACATTTTTTAAAGTATTTTTTGGCTTCTTTGTTCTGTTTTAGTTTTATGGATATTTCTGCTAACTCATATAAAACTCTGGATTTATACTTTGCTTTTAGTTTTTTCTTGCTTAGTTGTAGTGCAATTTTTTTGGCTATTTTGTATTTTGTTAGCCTTTTTAGAGCGTCTATATATCTTAATTCGATATTTGGAGTAAATGTAGATAGTTTGTATTTGCTTTGAAGGTTTATGATTTTTTTAGCATATTTCATCAAAAGTATATCATCTCTTTGATTATTTGCATAATTTACAACTCTATAGTAGATATCTAAATTTTTAGTATCATTTGAGTATTTTTTATCTAATTTCATCAATACATTTAATGCCTTGTTATACTCTTTTTTTGAAAAATACGCATCAAATAGCGACCTATAACTAGAAGCCGATATTGGTTTTTTTGCAATTTTAGACAGAGTAAACAAATCGCCTTTTAAGTTGATAATTTTATCAAACTCTCTTAATTTCAAACTAACTTTTAGGGTTTTTTGTAGCCATTTGAATTTTTGCACAAAATTCTTCGTTTCTAATCCATTTAGTGCCAAGAGTTGTGCCCTCTTATATCTTGCGGTTACTAAAAAGCACTTATACAACATATCTTCATCATCTACCTTATAAATATCGAGCTTATATCTCTCAACCAAATCAACAGCTCTCTTACACTGCTTTTTCTTTAGATTGTCAAAAAGCAAAACTGTAGCTGCACTATTTATAAGATTAATTCCATCTGTTGAATTTTTATCAACGGCTTCTTTTATCAAATTTTGCATATCCAAAACTTTTTGATACCTTTTTTCTTTAAGTAACAATTTTGCTTTTGCCATAACTGCTTTATCTTTTATATCATTGTTGTATTTTGAGATAAGAATATTGTAGTACTTGATAAGCTTTGTAGTGTTTGTCTCTTTTAGTTTGAAGAAGAGCCTGTCAATCGCCCTATTTACTTCATCTATGTAAACTCCATTTTTATACAATTTTTTATATCTTTTATATCTAGCATAAGCTTCATTTACCTTATCATCACTAGCATACCAATCACCACTCTGTTTTAAGAGTAGCTCTTTGGTGTCTACTTCATCTTTATTGATATTTTTAAGCAATAAATCACTAATCGTAGCGGCTACTCCATAAAGTCCATTTGCCGCTAATCTTTGGGCTAACTTATGAGTTTGCTCTTTATCCTTTAAAAGATATGATTTATTTGCATTTAAAACTTTTAAGAGATAACTCTTCGCTTCTAAAGTTTTTCCAAGATTTATATTTGAATTTGTTAGTTTTATGGCTGCTAGTGAAGCGATATCTAAATCTTTTGCACTATACAAAACATCTTGATATAGTTTTATTGCCTTTTGTTTATCATTTTTTGCAAAGAGAGAATCAGCAAAATATAAAATCGCTTTTTTTGTATATGGACTATTTTTATGCTCGCTCACCAATATATCTAAAAAATAATTTACATCAACATTTGACCCTGCTCGTAGGTAATCTTTAACCAATATCAAAAGAACTTGTGGGATATTTTCATTTGAAGAGAACTCTCTTATCCAATTCTTACTAAGTGTCGCTACATCTGCATTTGTATAGTCGTTTGATATAGGCTGGATATTTTGCTCTATTGCTTCATCTATTACTCGCAGTTTATAAAGCATTATATCGCTCTTAAATATGCTATTTGGATATAACTTTAAAACTCTATTTGCATCTTGAACCACACTTTCATAATCACCCTTTGTATACTCTTTTTGAATTTCAAGATAGTAGTTAATATCTTTACTTCTAGCATATGCGATGGGTGCACCATTTAAATCAACTGGTCCGATATGAGGTCTCATATACTTATCATAAGTAACTGGGAAATTTATACCATCATTTTTGGTGTTTTTTCCAAAAGGGGATTTTTCATATAACAAAACTACCCAATGTTTTGTACTTTTTTTTGCATACTCTTTTGAAACATCTTTGCTTTTGTATAAAACTTCATTTACAGGAATTAATCTTGAATCAACTTTTGGACTTATTTTTATATAAAACTCTTTTTGTTTTTCTAAAAAATCTATATTAACAAGTCTTAATTTTTTCTCTTTTATAGGTGTTTTAACTATCTTTTTAAATTGACATATGTAATTCTTTTTATCAAATGCCAACGGAACAACTTGGCAATCTACTGGTTCTTTGTCTATGATATGTAAAATTGCATAGGGGAGTCCATTCTCTTTTGCACTATTGACATATATATTTAAAGCAAAAAGCTGAAGTGATACTAAGAGTATTGATACGATATATTTCATAAGGAGTATTATATCATATTAGACAAATAGTCTCTTTTTAGCATCTATTTTAGCTGTATCAAAACTATATTTCCAATTTTTTTGCAAGATTTTCTAGCTATTACTTATCTTGAGAATATCATTTATTAACTCGTCCACTCTTTTTTTAGTAGAGCTCCATGAGAAGACAAATCTGCTAGAAACGCCGATGAAAGTATAAAATACCCAACCTCTTTTTTTAAGTTCTATCTCAATTTCTGGTTTAAGTTTTAAAAATACCTCATTTGCATCTACTGGAAACATCAAATGAACGCCGTTTGAACCCTCAACCCTGCTTGCAAAATAGCTTGCCAAGTCATTTGCATTTTTTGCATTTTTTAGCCAAACATCATTTTGTAAAAGCCCCAACCATTGAGATGAGATATATCTCATCTTTGATGCTAATTGCCCTGCTTGCTTAACTCTATATTCAAAATCCTCTGCCAAAGTTTTATCAAAAAATACTACTGCTTCACCAAATGCCATTCCGTTTTTCGTTCCACCAAAGCTAAGAACATCAACTCCACTTTTCCAAGTCATCTCAGCTGGTGTGCAACCAAGCGAAACAAGAGCATTTGCAAATCTTGCTCCATCCATATGTATCTTTAAATTTAGCATATTTGCCACTTTTTTTATCGCTTTTATCTCTTTTAAACTATATACCACTCCAACTTCATTGGATTGTGTAATACTTATGATTTTTGGCTTTGGATAATGTATATCATCTCTTTTTGTTGCCAGCTCTTCTATACTTGCGGGGTATAATTTACCATTTTCACTCTTTGTCAAAAGTAGTTTTGCACCATTTGATGCAAAAGCAGGAGCACCACACTCATCAGTCTCTATGTGTGCTAGCTCATGACATATAACACTATGGTATGACTGGCTCATGGCAGCTAATGAGAGTGCGTTAGCAGAAGTTCCATTGAATACAAAAAAGATTTCACAATCACACTCAAATATCTCTCTTATCTTTTGGCTTGCCATTTTTGTATAAGCATCATTTCCATACGCAGGAGCACTTCCCACATTTGCTTCTATAACACTTTGTAAAACCTCAGGAGCCATCCCTGAGTAATTATCACTAGCATACTGTTCTTTGTTGTCGATTTTCATTTTATGTCCCCTTTAGTAGAAGCAAAACAAGCAAATGCGTTCGCCTTAGCGATGTTTCCTTGAAAGCTCCTACTAAATTCCTCGCAACTTGTCACATGAGGTGAAAGTTACTATATATTTTATTTGTACAAATAAAATTAGGGTCGTATTTTAACCCTAATTTTATGAAAAGAAGTTTAAATTGAAAGCTTAATATCCACTTGCTTTTATCATCTGCGTTACTACCGAGAGTATTGGTTGGACAAAGACTGAAGCTGTGACAGTAAAGAAAAGTGTAATTCCTACTATCACTTTAATCGGAGTTGATGAATTTGCCTCATATACATTTCCATCTTCTGTGATTGGATCTTTTAAAAACATATATACTATTAACTTCATATAGTAGTAAACTGCGATTGCACTATTTACAACCATAATCACTGCAAGGATTACATGTCCGCTATTGACAACTGAGCTTATCAAATATAGCTTGCCCCAAAATACTGAAAACGGTGGCATTCCCGCTAGTGTAAACATAAAAATAGCAAAAACTGTTGCCATCATTGGAGCTACTTTTACCATGCCTGAAAATTTAGTAAATGGATGTTGGTATCTTGAATCCCACAAATTTCTCTTATGCCTGGCAATCCATAACATAGTAAATGCTCCGATATTTGTAAACATAAAGAGTATCCAGTATAAGAAAATGGCTGAGTTTGATTGAGTTCCTCCTACCATTACGGCAGTAAGTACAAATCCAGCATGTGCAATTGAGCTAAAAGCTAGCATCCTTTTAACATCTTCTTGAACCAAAGCTGTTATATTTGCCAATGTCATAGTCAATACTGCCATCAAGATTAAAATATCTTGTACCCACTGTATTTGTGAGGATAGAAAAATATCAAAAAATCTAATAGCCACAACTAAACCTGCAATTTTTGGCACAACTGACATATACCCTGCAAGCGGAGCGGAGCTTCCCTCATAAACATCTGGTGTCCAAGTATGAGTTGGAACAATAGAGAGCTTAAATCCTAGCGCCATAAGCATAAATACAACTCCAGCAAGTGTAAAAGCACCTGGTGCAAAACCTCTTGCTACTAGTACTTTTGATATTACTGCTAGCTCAACACTACCAGTTAAAGCATAAAGTATGAGTGAAGCCATAGCAAAAAATCCAGCCGCCAAAGCTCCCATAGTGAAGTATTTTATAGCTGCTTCAAAAGCTTTGCTTCTATTGTGAAGCGCGATTAGTGTATATAAAGAGAGGCTTGCTGTTTCTAATCCTAAAAATATAAGTATAAGATTATCGGTTGCCACCATAAACTGAAAGCCAACAATCATAAATAAAAACAGAGCATAGTATTCTGCTTTATCTAACTCTTTAAAAGGTTTATTACTAAGAGCTGTTATGATAAATAGTGCTGAAGATATTAGTATGATGCCTTGGGCTAAAACTGACATCCCATCAACCAACATGACATCAAAAAAGCCTCTTGTTGGTCCATCTAAACCAATAAGTGCTGTAAAATCTAACAATAAAAAGAGTAGAGTAAACATAACAAAAAAACTTTTATCAAGTTTTTTTACAAACAAATCAACACAAATGATAGCCAAAGCACCAAAAACTAAAATCGCCATTGGGGTTAAAGTAGCCAAATTCAGACTTGCAATCTTTATAGATATAGGATCTAACATTATTTTGTACCCCCTATGCTATTTACTTTTAAGAGAAAATTTTTAGTTTCAGGCAATAAAGCTTTCTTTTGCATTAACTGAATTGTCTTTTCCACACTTATATTAATAGTTGACAAAATTGGTTTTGGATAAATTCCAAGAACAACAACTAAAGCAACAAGTGGTATAAGAGCTGCATATTCTCTTTTATTTAAATCTTTTAAATTTTTGTTTTCTTCTTTTACAACTTTTCCAAAAAATGACTTTCTAAACATAGTGAGCATATAAACAGCCCCAAGAATTATCCCACTTCCTGCAATAACGGTAACAAGCCAACTAACTCTATAAAAACCAAGTAGTGATAAAAATTCGCCGACAAATCCTATCGTTAAAGGCAATCCAACTGCTGCCATCATCAAAATACCAAATATAGCTGCATATCTTGGCATAACGGTTGCCAATCCACCAAATTCACTCATCAGTTTTGTATGTCTTCTATCATATATAACACCAACAAGCATAAATAGTGCACCACTAACAATTCCGTGACTTAACATCAAAAATATAGAACCAGTTAACCCCTCTGCATTCATAGCAAATATACCTAAAATTATAATTCCCATATGTGAAATAGAACTATAAGCTATAACTTGCTTCATGTCTTTTTGTGCATATGCTACCATCGCCGCATATATCACCATTATAGTAGCAATTATTGCCACAGGATACAAAAAATAGACACTTGCATCAGGAAAGAAGGGTAGTGAAAATCTAATAAATGCATATGTTCCCATCTTAAGCATCACTGCTGCTAGCAAAATCGAGCCGATAGTTGGTGCTTGTCCGTGAGCGTATGGAAGCCAAGTATGAAACGGAAACATCGGTACTTTTACTGCAAATGCTAAGAAAAATGCTCCAAATAGCCACAACTGAGTCTTAAAAGGCAAAACTAAAAGATACCAATCAGGTACTGCAAAACTCCAAGTTCCAGTCGCTAAATAATATTGATATCCAAGATATAAGATTCCAACCAACATCAAAGCTGAACCTGCAAATGTATATAAGAAAAATTTAATAGCTGCATATATTCTCTGTCCTGAACCCCAAGCACCTATTATATAGAGCATTGGAATAAGCGAAAGCTCCCAAAAGATATAAAACAAAATCATATCCAAACTGAGAAATACCCCGATTAATGTCATCTCTAAAAACAGTACTGTTATAACAAGATTTTTTATATCTTTTTTTATGTTTAAGGCCACCAAAGAGATTAAAGTCATAAATGTGCTAAGTATCACTAAAAATAGTGAAATACCGTCAACTCCTAGATAAAAGCTGATACCAAATTGAGGAATCAATGAGCCGTATTCGACAAATTGATAACCACCATTTGTCGGGTCATATGCAATCCAAAGCACAATAGAGAGAATAAACTCCACAAAAGCTACTGTGATACCAAAGGTTTTAACATTTTCTTTGTTTATAACAAATCCAAAAATTCCCGCAATTAAAGGGAAAAATACGATTAATGATAATATGTGTTCCATCATATACTCCTACATACCTGGTCTATAAAATATAGCAAGAGCTAGCAGGACAACTATGCCCACAACCATCCATCTGAGCATATCAGATAGATTTCCACTTTGCATTTTTCTACTTTTTTGACCAAGTGCATACAAGGTCTTAGCAATTAAATCAACTGTAAAATCTATAATTCTCACATCTATCTGTTTCCAAGCAAATGTTGAGAGTCTATAGTATGGTTTAAAGATAACTTCTTCATAAATTTTTGGGATATAGTACTGGTTTTTTAGCAACAGATACAAAGGCATACTTTCTATTTGTTTGCTAAATCCACCTTTACCATACTTGTAAATTGTCGCAACTATCATCAAAATAACAAAAGCCGAAGTTAAAAATATCAATTCAAGTTCCGTTGAATGAGGAATTTCAAATTCATACTTACCTAAAATTTGAGTTACAAAAGCCTCAAAAGGTTTTTCAAAAAATCCTGCTATTGTAGATAAAATTCCAAGTGGCAAGAGCGCCCAAAGCACAAATGGATATGTCTCATGAGGATGAAATCCTAATTTTTTATAAACTTTATCACCAAAAAATACCAACATGATAAGTCTAAAGCTGTAAAATGCTGTCATACCTGCACCAATAAACAGGGCAAACCAAATGTAATAATTTCCACCATTAAAAGCAGCTCCTAAAATCATATCTTTACTAAAAAATCCTGCAAACGGATATACACCACAAAGTGCAACCGACGCTACTGCCATAAGTATAGCGGTATAAGGCATAGCATTAAACAGTCCGCCCATCTTTTTGATATCCAACTCATCATCCATCGCATGCATTATATTTCCAGCTCCCAAAAATAGAAGTGATTTGAAAAATGCATGCGTCATGAGATGAAAAAGTGCTATCCAATAAGCTCCTAAACCAGCAGCTACAAACATATATCCCAACTGAGAAAGTGTTGAATATGCAATTATTTTCTTCAAATCCCTATTTACAAGTGCCATAGATGCTGCAAATACTGCAACAAAAGCACCTAATGTTGCTATTATGTGTCCAACTTCAGGTATAAGTGAAAAAAGTGGACTTGCTCGAATAACTAGATATACACCAGCTGTTACCATAGTCGCTGCGTGAATCAGAGCTGAAACAGGAGTTGGTCCTTCCATTGCATCAGCCAACCAAGTGTGAAATGGAAATTGTGCTGATTTTCCCATAGCTCCTATAAAAAGCAAAAGTCCAATAGTTGTTATGATTACTGGACTCAAATCTCCAACATGAGCAAAAACTTTATCATATTCAAATGTTCCAAACTGCCAATAAATCAAAAATAGTCCCATAAGCATACCAAGGTCCGCAACTCTGTTCATGATAAATGCTTCGTTTCCAGCCCAAGATGCACTTGATTTCTCATACCAAAACCCAATCAACAGATATGAACAAAGACCAACACCTTCCCAACCTATAAAAAGCCCTACAAAGTTATCACTCATAACCAAAATCAACATAGAAAAAACAAATGCCGATATATATGTGAAAAACCTGTTATATCCTTTATCGTGACCCATATATCCCATTGAGTAAACATTTACCACAGTTGAAACTAGAGTAACTGTTACCATCATAATAACTGAAACATTATCTACTACAAATCCAAATGGAAGATTTAGATTTCCCGCACTTATCCAATCCATCATCTTCACATGTAAAACTAATCCATCATATACCGAAAAAAGTAGTGTCAAAGATGATACAAAAGAGATAAGCAAAAGTGCTGAAGTGACTATTGCGGTTGCTCTATTTTTCTTTTTCGCTGTAAAAAGTAGACTAAAAAGTGAGCCAACAAGTGGTGCAAAAAGTGCTACAAATAAATACTTTTCCATATCAATCAACCTTTCATCATTTGTAAGCTATCAAGATCAATCGTGCCATTTCTTTTATACCAAAGCACCAAAAGACCAAGTCCAACCGCCACTTCACTAGCAGCAATTGCGATTATAAAAAATGAAAATATCTGACCACTTAAATCTCCATAATACTTTGAAACTGCAGCAAAACCGATATTTACGGCATTTAGAAGAATTTCTGTTGAGAAAAAAAGCATTAAAAGATTTTTTCTTCTTAAAACACCTACAATTCCCAAAGAAAACAGAACTCCGCTTAAAACTAAATAGTGTGTTAGAGTTATCATTTTTTTCCCTTTGCAACTTCAATATTTGTTGGAGTCTCTTCCATTTTTATCTTAACTAAGACAATTCCTGCAATCATAGCAGCCAAAAGCATAATTGCGGCTAACTCAAATGGTACTAAATATTTTGTAAATAGAATCAAACCTATCATTTGAATATTTCCCACACCCTCTATCGTAGGATATAAAGCTTCTACTCGAATTGAATAAACAGGGGCTAATAATATAAATATCACAAACATCGCTGAAAGCAAAGAGAGTGAGTAAATTATCTTTTTAAATTTTATATTCTCTTTCACATCTCTTGTTGTATCAAAAAACATCATACCAAAGGCATATACTGCCATAATTGCACCTGTATATACAACTATTTGCACCACTCCTAGAAACTCTGCATCTAGCAAAAAGAAGAAGCCAGATATAAATATCATGCCTCCAGCTAGTGCACTCATAGAATAGAGTGCATTTTTACTAAATACTACAATTGTAAACATACCAATTACAAGAACTGAAAATGTATAAAATGCTATTACTTCAAACATATTTACCTCAATACGCTAATGGAGTTTTTTTCACAAATTTATCGGCATCTTTACTTAATGCACCAAAACCTGGAAACTCTTTTTGTTTTTTCGCTTTGAACTTATCCAAAGGAGTCAACATATCTTCTTTCAACCCAAAATGTGCTCTTTGCTCACTTGCATGTTCATAATCATCACCGTGTATAATAGCGAGTTCAGGACAAACTTCAGCACAATACCCACAAAATATGCACCTACCAAAATTGATGCTGTATTGACTAACCAATTTTCTGCTTTTTTCATCAACTTTTGCATCCATTTTAATGCAATTTGCTATACATATCTTTTCACAAAGTCCACATCCAATACACCTCTCATGACCACTTTCAAAAAGCCTCAACAATTTATGTATAGCTCTATATCTAGGACTCATTTGAAGTTTTTCCATAGGATATTGAACAGTGTGAATATTAAATCTCATCATCTCTCTTAAAACAATCCAAAGACCAACAAAAAGTTCACCCTTTACGGCTCTGTCCACAAATCTTTTAAATCTTTCCCAAGAAGTCTGCGGTTTTGCTTCACCCTCAAAATAGATATATCCAGGAGTTGCGTTTCTGTTCTTAAATCCTCTTAATTCCATATCTTACTCCCCTACACCAAAACTATGCCAGTGATTAGTATATTTACAAGAGCTAATGGCATCAGCACCTTCCAACATACCCACATCAATTGATCTGGCCTTACATGAGGCCAAGCGGCTCTTACCCATAAAAATAAAAATATCCAAAACGATACTTTTAAAAGCATCATAATAGCTCCAGGTATTATCCAAAGAGGATTGTATCCTCCCATAAAAATTATACTCACTAGTGCTGAAATTGTTATCATATTTGCGTACTCGCCTACGAAAAATAGTCCCCATCTCATACCTGAATACTCAGTTGCATATCCAGAGACTATCTCTGCTTCAAACTCAATCAAATCAAATGGAGTTCTATTTGTCTCTGCAAATCCAGCTATTGCAAACAACACAAATGCCAAAGGTTGTTTCCATACAAGCCAATGTGTAAATCCACCTATTTGATAATCATTTATATCTATTAGCGATAATGAACCTATCATCATAAGCGGAGCCAAAATAGACAAACCACTCACTACTTCAAAACTAAGAAGTTGGATAACTGCTCTAGCACCTCCAAGAAGTGACCATTTATTGTATGAACTAAGTCCTGCTAAAAGTGGTCCATACATCCCAACTGACGCTGCACCCATTATAAATAACAACCCAACATTTATATCTGAAATTATAGGATGAACCGTATATCCAAAAACTGTAAATTGTGGAAAATAAGGAACTGCTGCAATCGCTACAAATGCCGAAGTAACACCAACAATAGGAGCTAAGATAAATATAGGCTTCACAACATTTTGAGGTATGATATCCTCTTTTGTAAAGAGTTTTATACCATCAGCGGCTAATTGTAAAAGTCCATATGGTCCTACATGCATCGGCCCCAAACGGCGTTGCATAAAGGCCAAAACTTTTCTCTCTATAAATGTAGCAAAAGCACCCATGCCAGCGACAACTGCAAGTCCAATCACCGCTTTTATAACTGTTTCGATTATTAAGGCTGTTTCATTCATTTTTCTACACCTTTGAATTCTACTTTAGCAAATCTATAACCATCTTTAAAAAATGGAATAACATCAAGCTTCGTATCAAATGTTGGCAGATACGGTATATCCCCATTTATTTGGGTATCAAGTTTAACCACAATAGCAAGTTTGGCATCTTTATTTGATATAAGCACCATGCTTCCATCTTTCAAATCTCTTTTTTCCAAAAATTCATTTGAGGCATAGAGTGCACCTGCTTCATTTAATTGATGAGCTTTGTTTGTAAAAGGGCTAAACTGCATCACAGGATTTGCTAAATATATAAGCTCTCCATCACCTAGTTTAATCTCTTTTATCTCTTGCACATCATCGCTACAAGCGAAATCTTTTTCTTCTAAAAGATATCCTCTGTTCTCTTCACCAGAGTTTAAAAATTCATTTGGCAAATTATCAAATTTTTCTTTTTTAAAGCCCTCAATACTTCCCAACTCTTTTGTATAATCTATCGTATTCTCAGCTTCCAAATCTAACTCATTTGCTATATCGTTTAAACAGTAACCACCATATGAAAGTGCCACATTTGTAGGAACTACTCTTTTATTCATGGAGGTAAATGTTCCTTCTTGCTGATTAAGGGCTGGCATATCCAAATCGCCTTTCCCCAAAGCACTTAGAACAAAATCTGCTTTCTCATTGTAGCCAACACTTTTATCTCCTGCTTTCTCATCTAAATCACAAATCAAAGACACTCCCAAGGTATTTGTTTTTGTTGGAATCATCAGCAAATTAAAATCTGTAAATCTTTCTATCAAACCTACAAGCTTTGCTAGATTTTGGGCTCTTTTGTGATTATACAAATCTTCTCCAACGATAAGTGAAAAATTATCTTTTTTTGCTAAAAGTTTTGTCAATTTTTCATCAAAATTATCTTCTAATCCAACTACTTCATATAAAGAGTTAATATCAACTTCAATCTCTTTTTCTACATTTTTACTGATAGTTTTTATGACCTCTTTCTCTTCGCCACTCTTCTCATCTTTTACTATCTCTTTTACCTGTTCTTTTATAACTTCTGTGATAGTTTTTTTCGTAGTTTTATGAAAAGATTTTAGATAATTAACTACACTTTTTGGCATTTTTTCCTTATCACCAAAAAGGTCAAGTAGTAGATAAAGTATACTCTCTTCAACTCCCGCCTCATGATTTATGCAAAGCATATTTTTAGAGTATCCATCAACTATCGGGTCAGCTATCGGATGGAAATATAATCCTGCTCCCTTATTCATAGTTACTGCATTATTAAGTGCAAATCCTGCATTTGGATTGTCTGATTTTATAAATGAGCCGACACTAACTACAAAATTGCTGCTTTGTATAGTTTTTAAATCTGCACTATAGAGCGATTTTCCGCTTGTAAATCTATAGTTTTCTAAGAATTTTTTATATGCATATGCATCATCATTTACAAGCTTATATCCAAATTTTTCTTTTAATTTTTGAAGTATATAAGCCTCTTCATTTGTAATGAAACTATTAAATTTTATAGTATCAGCTTCTTGCATAAATCTAACCGCTTTTTTAAAAGCTTTTTGGTTTTTCTTATCTACATCATTTTCAAAATCATATCCATATCTTATACCACCATGAAGTGGGGCAAAGTCAAAATCACTACTAAGCCTGTATATCTTCTCTTTTGCATCTTTTATGCTTGTTTGCTTAACATCATAATAGATAAGTGAACAGTCGCTACTATGTGGGTTCGCAGCTGGAATTTTTCTTAATTCCCAAGAATTTGAACTGTATTGAAAATCACTTCCCACAAGTGCGCCAACTGGACAAACTGCTGTACACTCACCACAATTTGTACAATCAAGTCTGTCTGCACCGCTTACTAGTCCAATTACTGATTTTTGCAGTTTATTCCACATAGCATATGTATCTTTTGGAGCACTCTGTTTCCACTCTTTTAGAAGAGCATCTCCACCTCTTGGAACCGTCTTTAAAGCTGCGTCACCAATCATATCTTTACACACAGTTACGCATCTTTCGCAAACTATACACAAAGATGAATCATAATGTATAAATCCCCAATCATGACTTGGTCTATTTGTATCTGCTATAGCAAATTGCTGTTTGTCTATATCCATCTCTAAAGTATAGTTTTGCAATTCGCACTCACCACTTTGGTCGCATACTCCACACTCTAATGGATGGTTTAAGTCATACACCTCCATAATAGCTTTTCGCTCAACCTCAATCTCTTCATTTTTGGTGATGACACTCATACCCTCTTTTGCTTTTGCATTACAAGAGTAGGCTCTTTTTCCATCTATCTCAACCAAGCACAACCTACAAGCAAGTGTCGGGGAACAATTTGTCAAATAGCAGATAGCTGGTATAAAAATACCATTTCTCCTTGCAATTTGCAGTATATATTCACCCTCTTTTGCTTCGTATTTTATCCCGTCAATAGTTACCATTATATCACTCATTAATTTTCTCGCTTAATAATTTTTGCTATTTTGTAGTAATACGACTCATCACCTTTAGCACTAGGCATTAGTGCAACGGTGCCCTTTAATTCTTCATCCACTATAAATCTTCTTTGATATTCACCGCAATTTGTTATCACAAATACATCTTGGTCACTCTTCACTTTTGCTGCTATCATAAATTGTTTTGAACCAATCAACAACTCTTGTTCATCTGAATCACTACTTGGATATCCATATACAACACTACCATCAAAACTATTTAATATTTCGACATCTTCAAGTTCTATACTCTCTTCTTGATTACAAACTACATCTAAATTTTGTGAATATACTTGAAAATTTCCATATCTAACAAGCAAACTAATAAGCCTTGCTATATTTTTAGCTCTTGGATGATTATATAAATCATATCCAATTACGATTATTGGATTTTTTGCGTTATTATACATCTGTGCTATATCTTCAAGTTCTTCTTCACCGATATTGCACTCTGCACTTATATACCCTTCATCAAGATTGTCAAAAAATGCTTCTATTTTTTCATCTAAGTTTGCATTTGCGAGAAGTTGTTTTGCCAAAATTGACAAAACCCCCTCTTCGCTCCCTGCTTCATATCTGCTTTGAAATCTAGCAACACCAGACATCTCTTTATCTTCTATAACACTTAAATGTATAACTGTTTTATTTTGTGATAAAAGAGGTATCAATCCCTCTTGTTTTGAGGGCATAACTCCTATGACTAAAACAAAATCACTCTTCAACTCTTGCGTAATTTTCTCTTTCGAATCTATTTGCAAAAGTGAATAAAAATTAGCCTTCAACTTGCTCTCCAACACTCTTTTTTACCACTATAGTCCAATCAACTTCATTAAATTTGAGTGAGTTCATGAGTGTATATCCAGCCTCTTTTAAAACATCTGCACTCTTTTGAATTGCAGAAAAATCGCCGATTTCAAACATAAATATGCTTACCTCATTATCTTTTGTTTCACTCATAATTTCAAGCATTCTGTCATAAAAACTCTCACCTAAGTCTCTTAAATCATATCTTTGCATATCACCCTACCTATCTATTTCGCCAAAGACGATATTTGAATTTCCGATGATTGTTACAACATCTGCCAAATAGTGTCCAGGAAGTAATTCTTGTAAAATACTTGTATGCCAAAAACTAGGGGCTCTTAGTTTCAACCTATATGGATATGCCCCACCTTGAGAATTTATATAAAATCCCAGCTCACCTTTTGGAGATTCAGTAGCAACATACACTTCTCCCACAGGAGGTCTCATGCCTTGAGTAACTAAGACAAAATGTTGCATCAAAGAGTAGTTTTGGGTCATGATTTGCTCTTTTGGAGCTGAGATATATTGTGGCGCATGAGCCATAATCTCAGGCTCACTCTTATAATACATAGGTATCACTTGTCTTATAATTCTTATGCTTTGTCGCATCTCTTCCATATGAAGTTTATATCGCCCATAACTATCAAAGGTATCACTAACAGGAACATCAAATTCAACTTCATCATAAAGCTCATATGGTTCCTCTTTTCTTATATCCCAAGCAATTCCGCTTCCCCTTAGCATAGGACCGCTACAGCCCCAACTTTGAGCCATCTCTGGGGTGATTATACCCACATCTTCTAATCTCATTTTCCAAATTCTATTTTGGTCAATCAAACCCTCATAATCAGCTATATCACTCGGTAATTTATCTATAAATTTACTTAGTTTTGTTATCCAATTTTCTGGCAAATCGAGTGGAACACCACCAATTCTAATAGAAGAGTGAGTAAGTCTAGCTCCACAATAATCCTCTATCAAATCCATAGCATATTCTCTCTCTCTAAAAGCGTACAAAAAGATTGTCATGGCACCCACATCAAGTGCATGAGCGGCTAGCCAAAAGAGGTGTGAAGTGATACGATTTAACTCTAAAAGCATCATTCTTATGGTTTGAGCTCGTCTTGGAACTTCTAAACCAATGAGAGTTTCAACTGCATGAGCAAAGCCATAGTTGTTTGAACTAGCAGCTATATAGTCCATCCTATCTGTTGTTGGTAGAAACTCATTATAAATCATATTTTCTGCCATTTTTTCCATACCACGATGCAAGTATCCTACATCAGGAACCGCCTTTGTTACCATCTCGCCATCAAGTTCTAGTATCAATCTTAATTGACCATGCGAGCTTGGATGTTGAGGACCAAAGTTGATAATCATCGTGTTATCATCTCTCTCAAAAACTAGATTTTCAAAAAATGGTTGTAATCTATTCACTTTTTGCATATTATGGTCTCTCTTTTCTGATTTTACTGTCTGCTTTTTTCAAACTTTTAATCAAGAAAACACCGCCGTCTTCTTGATAGTCAGTATTTGTCTCCTTAGATGAAGGTTTTTCTCCAAATGCCACTTCGTGGTGTATCCTTGAAAAACTGTATGTATCATCTTCATCAACTCTTGAACTATCTCTGTTTTCTGGTCCTATTATATCTCTATACTCTTTTCCAAAAATCTTATCTATCTCATACCAGCTTGCCTCTTCATCACCTTGAAGCGGATAAGTTTTACGAAGCGGGTGACCAAACCAATCTTCAGGCATCAAAATTCTTTTCATATAGTGGTGTCCTGTAATGATAACACCAAACATATCATACATCTCTCGCTCAGCCCAATCAGCACTTTTATAAACAGTTGTTACTGTTCGAATCGCCTCTTTTTCATCTATAAAAAATTTAATTCTCGCTCTTTTTCTCTTTGAAGTTGAGAGCATTTGATAAAAAATCTCAAATTTTCCTTTTTTATCAAGCCAATCAATAGCACTTAATTCATTTAAAAAATTATATGCTAACTTATCTCGTAAATATGTTAAAACTTCAACATTTTCACTAGCGTTTATATATACAACCAACTGCCCTCTTTGGATATAAGCCTCTTTTATCTCAAATTTCTCTTTTAAGTGTTGCACATCACTAGCAAATACCTCATCGCTGGAAATATCCTCTTTTGGAATCTGAGGTGCTGCCCAAAAGCGATTTGTATAGTATGGTTTTTTTTGTACATTACTCTTCTCTACAAATTTTCTCATTATACCAACCTCTTAGGTTTTAATTTCTTTGATGCACTCTCTTTTCTTATCTTCTTTTGTAGAAGCATTAGCGCATACTGAAGTGTTTCGGGTCGAGGTGCACAACCTGGTAGATAGATATCAACTGGGATTATCCTATCAGCTCCTTGAACTGTAGCATAAGTGTTAAACA
>CAZRAK010000035.1:0-17141 GCA_964598135.1 uncultured Campylobacterales bacterium | reverse complement strand
CGGCGCGAAAATCGGCGCTGAATAACGCCTGGTCGGTGTCGAGCACGCAGACCAGTATACAATGCCCTCCCACAAGTCCTGGTTTAAAAGGTAAAAAGTTCCATTTTGTACCTGCGGCTTCAAGAACACGGTGTGTATCTATGCCGAGTTTATTAAATATGACGGCAAGTTCATTTACAAAAGCTATATTTATATCTCTTTGAGAATTTTCTATCACCTTTGCTGCTTCTGCTACTTTTATGGTAGGTGCCAAATGAGTTCCCGCTGTGATAATAGAGGCATAAAGTTTATCTACTTTTTGACCTATTTCCATAGTTGAGCCAGAAGTTACTTTCAATATTTTTGTAACTGTATGTTTTTTATCTCCTGGATTTATTCTCTCTGGAGAGTAACCACAATAAAAACCTCCATTATCCAACTCTTTTTTACCCATAGTTTCAGTAGAGATATATTTTAATCCACTAAATTTTTCCAAAATAGGCACGCACTCCTCTTCGGTAGCTCCAGGATAAACCGTACTTTCATATATAACTATATCATCTTTTTTGAGAACTTTCCCTATAGTTTCACTTGCTTTTATCAGAGGAATTAAATCAGGTCTTTTGTATTTGTCTATTGGGGTTGGAACTGTTACTATATAGATATTGCACTCTTTTATATCTTCCAAAGTAGTTGTCAATCTCAAATAGTTCCCTTTAAGAGAGGGATTATATTTTGGCAAAACCTCTTTTAACTGCTCTGTACTTAACTCCAATGTACTATCTAAGGCACTATCTAAGGCATCAACTCTTTTTTGATTTATATCAAATCCCACAACTTCATACTTTTTAGCAAATGCATGAGCCAACGGAAGACCGACATAGCCAAGACCTATTATGCAAATTTTATCTTTCATTTTCTTCCAATTTTGTTTCTTTTTGCAAAGAGACTACTTTTATTTACTGCCATTGCCGTTAATTATACTATAATTTATTAATTTTTTCTTTAAATTCTTTTAAATAAGATTTAAAAACCGGAATACCCACTATATTTGCTTTCGCACCTATTAAATGGGCTTGTTTAATTCTACTTAATTTTTGAAAAAAACAGCAGGATTGAGTAATCCTTAAAGCAGAGTAAGATACTGCTTTTTTGTCCATTCTTTTATGTCAAAGCTACCTCTAATTGCTACCAAAGTGGAGACAAAATTCCTTTTAGCGGTCAAAGATACTGCGATTGCTTCACCTCCGAAATAGTTTAAAAGGCTAAAGGATGAACCGCTAGAACTCTTTTTTATTTAATCCAAAACTTTATTAAAATTATTTATTATCTTGCCACAAAATCTATCGCTTGTCCAATATTTTTGTTCGCATATAAGACTCTTTACATACTAACTAATGTTACGCACTATATCAGATCAAATGTAACTTTCTATTTTATAACTATTTGTTAAATTTTTCTTTATATTCTTCATAATTTCCTCTAAAGTCAATAAAACTTCCATCGTCTTTCAATTCAATAATTCTGTTGGCAAAAGCGTCTATAAGTTCTCTATCATGAGTAGCGCAAATTGCATTTCCACCGAAGTTATAAAGTCCTTCTCCAAGAGCAATGATGGCTTCTAGGTCAAGGTGATTGTCAGGTTCATCAAGAACTAGAAAATTGCCCTTTTGGAGCATCATTTTTGATAACATCATTCTATGTTTTTCGCCACCACTAATACTTTTGATACTTTTCTTTTGCTCTTCGCCAGAAAAAAGCATTCTTCCAAGACACTTTCGCACCTCATCCAAATCTTTTTTTTCACCAAAACTTTGTAGCCATTCATACAAAAGCTCATCTCCATCAATCAAATCAGTTGTGTTTTGAGGAAAATAACTAGGCTCTATCGTAGCTCCCCATTTTACCTTGCCATCATCTGCTTGTAAATTTCCAATGATGATACTTAAAAGTGTGGTTTTTCCTATGCCATTTGCTCCAATTAATGCAATCTTATCACTTTTTTCAACACGAAAACTCATATTTTTCAAAACTGTTTTATCAAAGCTTTTAGAGATATTTTCAATTTCTAATATTTCATTTCCCATCTCTCTTTTTGTCTTAAAAACGATACTTGGATCCCGTCTAGTAGAGCTTTGCAAATCTTCTATATTTAGTTTGTCAAGTTGTTTTTGACGGCTAGTAGCCTGTTTTGCCTTTGAGGCATTAGCTGAAAATCTTCTAACAAAAGCTTCTAAATCTTCTTTCTCTTTTAGTTTTTTATTTCTATCTAATTCTTGTTGCTTTTGTATCAGATTTGCAGCTATATACCAATCATTATAATTTCCACTAAATTCTCGCACTTTTTTAAAATCAAGGTCAAGTATATTTGTACAAATTGAGTTTAAAAAGTGCCTATCATGAGAGATAACAACCATAGTTCCCTCGTGTCTTTTGAGCTGGTCTTCAAGCCAAGATATAGCTTCTAAATCAAGGTTATTAGTAGGCTCATCCAAAAACAAAACTTCAGGTTTATAGTACAAAACCTGGGCTAGTAAAATCTTAAATTTATCACCACCAGAGAGCGAACTCATCAACTCTTCATGGGTATCTACAGGAAAACCCAGAGATGTAAGAGTTTTTTCAATATTTATATCTACTTCATAAGTCGGATCCTCTTCGGCACAGATAATTTCAAGCTCAGCTAGTCTATCATTTACCTTTTCATCTTCAAAATCACCACTTATATATAAATCTTCTTTCTCTTTTATGGCATCATAGAGCTTTTTATTGCCATACATAACTGCATCTTTTAGAGTAAAATCCTCAAATGCATATTGATTTTGGCTAAGAGTTCCAACTCTAAGAGCTTTTTGCACAGAAATATTTCCGCTTGTTGGCTGTAACTGTTTTGAAAATATCTTCATAAGCGTTGTCTTGCCTGCACCATTTGCACCAATTAGTCCATACCTTTTGCCAACATCAAACTTTAAATTTATATTTTCAAACAATACTCTTGAGCCATATCTCATCATCAAATTATTTACTTCTACCATATATTCATAATCCTAAATTTTTTTGCGATTATACCATAATGAATTTGGCACTTAGCATAAAAACTTAAAAATTGGGTATAATTATGTGTAGAAGTTTTTACTGACCTTAAGGAACTATTTTGATAACAAAAATTAACATAGCCAAACAAGATAAATTTTTTAAGGTTGAACAAAAATTTTTCTGTTATCACAAAAAACAATTTGTAAATGAATTGACCAAAATCTTACTTGAAATCAAACAAGAACCTTATGTGTCAGATGAATTAAATATAGCAAATAATTTTTATGATGCATTATTTGACTATGGTACGGACTGTTATGAGCAGCAACTATACGATTTAGAAGCATTAAATAAATATGGCTCAAAAGTAGAGTATATCTTTGCAAATTTGACTCAACATCTTATAGTGGATTTTATCAAATATAAAAAAAATGTCACCTCTAGGTCTATTGTTACTCTAGTGCGATTATGCACTAACTTACAAAATAAATTAATAGAAATACTCGCAGACAAACAAAATTCCGTATTTGATGTAGCACCAACTCTACAAAAAAGTAAAAATATAAAATTCCTACATGATATCAGCAGACTTAAAGAGAAAATAAAGCTCATAGCCCACCATGAAGAACAATCTTGCACACAAGAGATAGAAACTGTGCAAATTGGTAAAAATTCTATCGTTATAAAAACCAATAATGAGCAAATAAACATGCTAAAAGAAAACCAAAATGCTTATATTTTGGTAGATAGAGTCGAAAAAAAATACTTTGGTGCAGTTGCAAAAATACTTTGTGAAAAAGATGGTACTGTCATCTTAGAAAATATCAATAAACTAGAAACTCGACTTTTGCTAAATGATAGACGATACCCAAGAGCTTCAATAGTTGACAATAGTCTAATATATATATCAAGTGACAAGGAGCATATAACAGGCAACTTAATAGATATCAGCGAAGGTGGTATAGGCGTAATCAGTCCATCTAAAAGTCATTTTGAAAAAGGACAAGATATAGTTGCTTTTGTCTCTTATGAGGACCAAAACAGCAAACTAAACCTCAATTTTGAATCAAGTGGAATTTTAACTAGTGTCATAGGAAAAGAGCATGCCTTTAGATATGGCATTGCTTTGGAACTTTCAGATGAAAAAAAAGAGCTTGTTCGAAACCTTGTAGATAGTATAAATAAAAATCAGAAAAAACATAAAGATAAAAATTTGGAGAATTAAAAATCCTCCAAATCTAATGCAATTCACTATTTAGCGTCACTTTTCTTTGACTTCTAAATGCTTGAATCATTCCATTAGTGCTATTTTGTCTAAAGTGGATACCATTCAAACCAGAAAGTTCTAATCCTTTAAAAAATTGAATTTCATCTCTTTTATTGCATATAAAATCTGGATTTACCTCTTTTATCTTTGCTAATTGATTTTGAATAACTGCTATTTTTGTACCCTCTAATATAGCGATGCCAGCATCTACTATACATCCATCTCCTAGTGGAATTCCTGTAACTGAGTTTGCTCCTAAAAGAGTATTTTCTCCTATACCAACAGGGTTTCCGTTTGTGCCACTAAGAACTCCAAGGATGCTTGCACCTCCACCAATATCACTCCCTTTTGCTACTATCGCTGATGAACTAATCCTGCCCTCAACCATAACTGCTCCTGTTGTTCCAGCATTAAAATTTACATAACTAGCTCCTGGCATGACTGTCGTTCCAGAAGCTAATTGTGCTCCCATTCTCACTTTTGAGCTATCTAGGATTCTTGTATTGTCGCTTGGAATTATATGTGAGAGAAATCTTGGAAATTTATCTACACTATCTAAAGTTGGATATTCACCTAAAAGTTTTAACTCTATCTCATTTTCTCGTAGCCAATCAAGTTCTATGGGCTCTCTTCTGCTCCATGCAACATTCGGCAATATCCCAAAGGTACCATTTAGATTCAGACTTCTAAGCTCTGCTTTGCTAGTTGAAAGAGCATAAAGCTTAAGATAAACACTTTCAACACTCTTTGGTGCCTCATCTTCAAATATAAATACGATTTTATAATTTCTTAAATCAACATCTTTTTTAATCCACTTTAGTACATTTATAACTTGTACATTTTTATGTGCTTCACCAATCGCCTCATCCATAAAAGGCTTAAAAGCATTGTAAGCAAATTTGATAAACTTTTTGCTTACCTCACACACAAATTCACTTCCATTAAAATCAACTTTAACTCCACTTTGATTTAGAGCTTCCAAAAATATAGAGGCTGAACCAAAATTTTCATTCCAATTTATAACAGGAAAATTTGCTTGAAGTATCAAATCATCATTTAATTGACCTCTATCTACTTTAGCAATCCCAAAGCCTAAGGGTTTTTTATAATCTTTTGACTCTATTTTAGCTATCAACTCTTTAAACTTGGCTACTGTTTTTAACTTTTTCATCTCTATAATCCTCTAAATATTAAAATTTTACTATTTTAGCAAAATAGCACTAAAATTATCCTAACTTGAACTTGTAACTAATTTTATGCCAAGTCCCACAAAAATCATCCCCACCACTCTATCTAGCCATATACCAAATCTCTTATTAGCTCTTAATTTTTGTGTTATTTTTGATGCTAAAAGAACATAAATACCCTCAACTACAATCGCAACAAGGATGATAAAAAGCCCCAAATATATAAATTGCCAAGAGATTGAACCATGCCTTTCTTTGATAAATTGTGGTAAAAATGCCATAAAAAATAGAGCAACTTTTGGATTCAGTATATCTATCAATATCCCTTGTTTGTAGGCACTCCAAGCATCATTGTTGATTTTTTTATCCTCTTTGGCGATAAATTTTGATCCATTTGAGCGAAATGATTGGTATGCCAAATATAAAAGATAAAAAAACCTATGTATTTAACGATATTAAACGCTACAGCCAAAGCCACTAATATGGCTGATAAACCAACTGAAGCGATAGCAACATGAAAAAGTGCTCCCGTGCAAACTCATAAAGATGAGGCGAAGCCAACTTTTTTACTGCCCGAGATAGTTTTTGAAAGTATATATAAAACATCTGGACCAGGAGAGACATTTAGCGCAACTGGCACACCTAAAAACATCAACCAAAAATCAAAATCAGCCATACTCATTACTCCATTTTCAGATTCTTATAATTATACCAGTTTTGCAAAAGCTATTTTTCATCTCTTCTTCTCTCGTAAAAAAACCACCCTACAAGTCCCAATCCAACTACTATATTAACAAGACTATTTTCTCCAAATGTTTTTAGAGTTTCATATAATTTTTGTTTCATATAATCATCTGTTCCTCTTTGCATCATGTTGAAGTAAACTATTATACTGTCTCCCCAAAAATACGCTACTACTTCAGGTACAAAGAAAAAGAAAATTATACCAACTAGACTCCACCAACTTGTTTTTGGTTTTAGGTTTTTTGAAAGATTTTTTTTGAAAATATCCCATCTGTTTTTCATATTTTATAGATCTTAAAGAAGTATAAGAGGAGGAGACTCCTCCTCTTGAATTTTTTAATACCAATTCTTATTGAAAAAAATATATTTCATAAGAATTGATATAATTTCAAAATTCTTAAATTTTTATATCTCTAAACTTAGAGCTTATTAAGAACCACAACTACTTGTGGAACATGCACTTGCTCCGCCATTTGCACCTATCGTTGGCTGTATTGCGTCATTACTTACACCACCGTCTTCGTTAATCTTCTCTATATCTTCCCATAATTTACTAGCTGCTTCTTGATATCTTTTGGCACTTTGGCTTGATGGGGTAAAAAATGTTACTGGTTTTCCAGCATCTCCACCCTCTCTTATGGCTGGTTCTATCGGAATTTCACCAAGTATTTGAGTATCGAATTTTTCAGCAAGTGGCTTGGTTGTGCCTTTACCAAATATATCATACTCTTTATTTGTCTCAGGGCAGATAAATCCACTCATATTTTCCATAATTCCAGCAATTGGAATATGAAGTTTTTTAAACATATCCAAACTTCTCTCAGTATCATCAAGTGCGACTTGTTGAGGAGTTGTAACGCAAATACCAGTTGTCACAGGAACGCTTTGTGCCAAAGTTAGTTGGGCATCGCCCGTTCCAGGAGGCATATCAATAAACAAAATATCTAAATCACTCCAAAGCACATCACGAAGCAGTTGCTCTATGGCTTTCATAATCATAGCACCTCTCCAGATAAGAGATTGTCCCTCTTCCATAAGACTTCCCATACTTATAATCTCTACTCCATAAGCTTGTATTGGCTGGACTTTATTTCCGACTATTTCTGGATTTTTACCAACTAATCCCATCATTCGAGGAACATTTGGACCATAAATATCAGCGTCTAAAAGTCCAACTTTTTTTCCTTGACTAGCAAGTGCTATAGCAAGGTTTACTGTTGTAGTTGTCTTTCCAACTCCACCTTTTCCACTACTTACCATTACAAAGTTTTTGATTTGAGGGGCAATATTTTTACCACTTTGAGAGTTACTCTTTTGAGCAGGGGCTTTTGGCTGTTTGATAGCTACATCTACTCTTTTTGCTCCAATTGATGTAAGTTTTGAAGAGATAGTAGCTTTTAACTCATTTGCCACATCTTCACTAGATGAAACTATCTCTAATTGCACATAAACATTTTCATCTTTTATATCAATATCTTTTACAAAACCAAAAGATATTATATCTTTTTCAAATCCTGGATATACGACCTCTTTAAGTTTTGCATTTACACTATTTTTATCTAACATAAAATATTCTCCTTTAAACTGACTTTACGCACTATCTATACCGTAAGATAGTGCGTAAAGTCAGTTAATATTTTAGATAACGGAATTTAACACAAAAAAGATAAAAAAAAGCTTTCATAGTGTATAATATTGTAACACTTTAAAAGAAAAAGGACAAAAATTGCCTGATTTGTCTCTTATTATGCTTGGAGCTGGAAATTCTACTAGATTTAAGCATGATATAAAAAAACAATGGCTTAGATTTGGAGATATTCCACTTTGGCTATATTCGACACAAAATATTATAAAAAATAGAAAATTTTCTAAGATAATTATCACTGCACATGAAGATGAAATCGAATATATGAAAAAATATATGGAAGATTTTACATTTGTCAAAGGGGGGAAAACTAGACAGGAATCCCTGAAAAATGCACTTTTACAAATAGATACTCCTTATGTTTTAGTAAGTGATGTTGCTAGAGTTTTTATCAGTAAAGATATGCTAGAAAGAGTAATAGAGCAAAAAGAAAAAGCTGATATTGTAGTGCCCTATCTTGATATAAATGACACGGTTGTTTTTAATGGCGATACGATAGATAGACAAAAAATTAAACTAATACAGACTCCTCAGCTTTCAGTTACTAAAATTTTGGCTAAAGCACTTAGCACAAAAGTTCAATTTACAGACGACAGCAGTGCTATAAAAGCAATGGGTGGAATTGTAACTTATGTAAAAGGTGATAAGAGAGCAAAAAAACTAACCTTTGTAGAAGATTTAGACGAGATAGTTCAAAACAAGAAACCCTCCTGTGATATATTTACAGGAACTGGATTTGATGTTCATGCATTTGAAAATGACAAGCCTATGATGCTTTGCGGAGTTAAAATTCAAGATAGCCCTGGTTTTAAGGCACATTCAGATGGTGATGTTGCTATTCATGCTCTTATTGACTCCATTCTTGGTGCCATAGGGGCTGGAGATATCGGTGAACTTTTCCCTGATACTGATGCAAAATATGACAATATAGACTCCAAAAAATTACTCCAAAAAGTGTATAATTTTGTAACACAAGTAGGATATGAAATCGTTAATTGCGACATAACAATAATAGCACAAACTCCAAAAATAGGAAAATTTAAAAATAAAATGAAACAAACAATAACAAAAATATTGAAAACAAAACCAATTTGCATAAATATAAAAGCAACAACTACAGAGAAGCTTGGTTTTATAGGCCGCAGCGAAGGCATTGGAGTTCAAGCCACTTCAAGTCTAAAATTTAAAGATTGGACAAAGATATAAATATGAAAATTTTAATAGTTGAAAACGAAATATATTTAGCACAAAGCATTGCATCAAAATTAACCGAAACTGGCTATAGATGTGATATAGCAACTACAATAAAAGATGCCCTAAGAGATGAAAAGTATGATTCAGTTTTACTCTCTACAAATATCTCTGGACAAAACTTTTATCCTGTTATTGAAAAACATCAAAACTCTATAATCATTTTGATGATTTCATATATTAGCAATGATACAGTATCAAATCCTATAAAAGCTGGAGCTAGTGATTATATACAAAAACCCTTCATGATAGAAGAGCTTGTTAGAAAACTCAAACATTTGAATGATTTTGATATTATAAAAAGAGAAAATGTAACATATAAAAACTATCTTTTGCACATTTTTGAAAGCTCAAATCTTCCAAAAATGGATAGTAAGATAAAATTTCCAGCAATTATAAAAACAAATTCTCAAAAAATGGCAGATGCACTTGTTTTTGAATACTGCTCAAAAATCAAAAAATCATTCTCATTCATATCTCTTACTAGTTCAAATACAATAGAACATATACTTAAAACTCCCGAAGATGAAATTATCTATTTAACAGAATTACAAAAGATGAAAAAAAGTGAAAAAATAAAGATTTTTGATGCCATAAAAAATAGAATGGTTTTTATGGCAACTACTGATTTGACTGAGGATGCTCCATTTTTCTATATAGAGTTAAATAACAATTCAAAGATTTTGAATCAAGGAGAAATTCTTTCCATTGATGATTATGTTAAGCATATCATACTCAATTTTCAAAATAAATTTCCTGATACTGAACTTTCAAAAAAACTAGGAATTTCAAGAAAAAGTCTTTGGGAAAAAAGGAAAAAATATGGCATCAACAAGAAAAAATAGATCTATCGCAATAGATAAACAAGCACTAGCCACTCTATCCTTTGCCAAAGAAGGAATTTTTAAACCAGTTGATAGACTTATGAATGAAGAAGAAGCCCAAGAAGTTGATAACACAGGATTTTATAAAGGAAAACCATTTCCATTTCCATTTATACTTGCACCCTCTGGTAAAAAAAACGAAGAGGTGATAACTAGCCTAAAAGAGGGTGAACAGATTGATATAATTGTTGACCATGAAATAAGAGGACATATCATAGCAGATGGCTTTTTTAAGATAGACAGAAAAAGACGAATAGAGCAGATATTTGGAAACTATGATATTCAAAATAAAGCAACGAGAGACTTTTTAAATAGGCTTGGAAGCTACTCTATATATGGAAAATATGAGGTTGATTACGATGGCATAAAAAATGTCAAAAACCAGATAAGAAATGTCATTAAAAGTAGTGGTGCAAAAAGTGTGGCTGCAATCATGATGGATGCTAGACCATTTCACAGAGCACATGAACGCTTACTTCGTATAACACTTGAGAGAACAGACCTTGTTATCGTATTTCTCTCAAAGCATATGTCAAAACCAGATAAAATGACTTTTGAACAAAAATATGATATATTAAAATATGGAATTGATAATTATCTTCCAAAAAATAGAGTCTTGGTAGTTCCATTTGAAAGCACCTATCTTTTTGCTGGATATAATGACGCTATACTTGATTGTATCTGTGCATATAATTTTGGATGTAACAAGTTTATTATTGGCAAAAACCATACAGGCATCGGAATGTACTACGACAAAAATGAGATGAAATCCATCTTAAGCAAATACGAATCACTAGATATAGAGATAGAAGTTATATCTAGATTTGTGTATTGCAAGGATTGTAAAACTCTTGTAAACAGTAGTACTTGCCCACATGGCGACCATCGACATATCAAATATAATTCAAAAGCTTTGCGTAGATTTTTCAGGATAGGCATATTGCCTCCTGCTGTTTTAATGCGAACTGATATCTCATCAAAACTACTTAGCATCTGCATGCCAAATAGATTTGAAAATATAAATAAACTATATGATGATATTTTTCCAAACAATGGCTTACTAGAAGACCATAGCGAAGAGGAGTTTTATCTAAACCTCATGAAGCTTCATCAAACTACTTCACTCACATAAGGATAATCGTGCAAAAACTTTTTTTAACCTTTTTTTATAGTGGCTTATCTCCATATGCTCCAGGAACTGCAGGAAGTATACTTGCAGGAATTATTGGCTTTATATTTTTACAATTTTTTCATACGGACACTCTTTTTTTGCTCACTATCTTACTAACAATAATTGGAATTAAAGAGATAGATAAATACGAAAAAAAAAGTAAAACACATGATGATAAAAGCATAGTCATAGATGAAGTCGCGGGACTTTGGCTTGCTTTTGTTTTAAGTTCAGCTACTACTATACAAATACTTCTTAGTTTTATCTACTTTAGGCTTTTTGACATTTGGAAACCATCATTGATAGGAAAAATTGACAAAGATGTAAAAGGTGGCTTAGGAGTTATGGGGGATGATATACTAGCTGGTGTATTAGCAGGAATCAGTAGTGCACTCACCTATTATGTTATATCTTTAAACAGATGAAATCCAAAGAAATTGATATGGCAAGTAGCAAATAGTGCAAATAGACAGTAGTCTCTGGTTTGATAAAAATAAAAAAGGTTTTTTAGGAAAAGGTCGGATTGAACTTTTAAAAAATATAGATATTTATGGTTCGTTATCAAAAGCTGCAAAGGCGATGAATATGAGCTACAAGGCTGCGTGGGATTCTCTAAATGATATGAAAAAAATATCAAATATCCCCTTGGTACTCTCAGTTACAGGCGGAAGTGGTGGAGGTGGAAGCCAACTAACAAGTGGTGCAAAAGATTATATAAAAATGTATGATTTGCTTTATGAATCACAACGAGAATTTTTAAAAACTATCGAATCACACACCACAAACTTTATCGATTTACAAACTTTTTTGCAAAGAAGCTCTCTTAGAACAAGTGCAAGAAATCAGCTTTTTGGAAAAGTTATAAAGATACAAAAAGGCTCTATCAACTCAAAAATAATAATTCAAATAGATGACAATATAGAAATAGTTTCATCCATCACAAATAGAAGTATTAAAGAGCTAGGTATCAAAAAAAATATAAATATCTTTGTTTTGATTAAAGCACCTTGGGTAAAAATCTCAACTAAAAAAACAGATGAAGAAAATCAGCTAAAATGCACTATAAAAAAGATAAAAGAAGAAGGTAACTCAATTGAAATATCACTTCAGGTAAATTCAAACTTGTTATTAACTTCCGTCATGGCACTAGATGATTTTCAAACCTTACATGTAGGACAAAAGGATAGAATAATCGCATCATTTAAATCAAGTGACACGATTATTGGTGTTTAACCCATATCCTTTGTTTTTTCATAAGATGCTCTCATCGCTTTTATAAAACTATCCCTTACACGACCCTCTTCAAGCTTGGCAATTCCAGCTATAGTGGTTCCATTTGGAGAGGTAACTTTATCTTTTAAGATAGCTGGGTGTTCATCTTTAAGAACAACTCCAACTCCCTCAAACAAGGTAGCGATATATTTGTAAGTAATATCTCTTTTTAATCCCAAGTTTACCGCACCATCGCTAAGTGCTTCAGCCACTAAAGCGATCCAAGCAGGGGCACTTCCCGCAAGTCCAGTTGCAATATCTAGTTCATTTTCACTATCAAGCCAAAAACATTTACCAAACGAACTTAAAAGCTCAATCGCCACCTCTTTTAATTCTTTATCACCACATAGAGATGTAGCTGATTTTTGCACGAGTGCCGCCATATTTGGCATAGCCCTTACATAAAGTTTAGCATCCACTTTTGTTTTTAATTTCTCTAATTTTGTACCAGCTAAAATAGATATCAATCCCTCTGCTTTACCTTGAAGTACCAAAGAGTTTAATGACTGAGGTTTGATAGCCAAAATCACAATAAAGCCATCAAGTGGTGGAATCTTATTGACTACTTTTAAATTTGGATACATACTTTTTAACTCATCAATTCTTTTTGGATATGCTTCAACAACTGTAATATCATAACTATTTAAGCCTTGAAGCATTGCTCCACCCATATTTCCTGCACCTATTAATAGTAACTTCATTGCATCTGCCTTATATTTTTTTGACATTATATCTAATCTAGTAAACATCCCGCTAGATATCCACTTGAAAATGACCATTGAAGATTGTATCCGCCACAAGGACCATCTAAATCAACAACCTCTCCACAAAAATACAAACCTTTTGCAATCTTGCTTTGCATACTCTTTGGATTTATCTCTTTTAAAGTCACTCCACCTCTTGTTATCATAGCTTTTTTAAATCCCTCATGACCCGTAACAGTAAGCGGAGTCCAAGCTAACAGTTTTATCAATTTATCTCTTTTTTTACTCTCAACTTGCAAATATCTTAACTCTATATCTATATCTATAATTTTACAAAACTCTATACAAACTGATTTTGGCACCAGTTTTGATATTAGTTCTACTATATTAGGTTGAGGATTTTTACTAGCTTCCCTCTTTAAAAAGATTCGGATATCCTCTTCATTTTTTCCTTGTGTAAAGTTTGCCAAAATAGGAACTTTTTTGTATTTTTGTAAAAGTGGGGTTATCTCTCTTGAAAAATCAAGAATAACAGGACCCCTAATACCCTCTTTTGTGAAAATTAAATCCCCCATCATCTTGCTCTTTTTTATCTTTGGCAGATTAATTTTCATTATAACTTTCGCTATAGTGTCAGCTCTACAATTTTGCACCCATTTTTCTTCAACCCTCAATGGTATCATGGCGGGATAAAGTTCGCTTGTACTGTGCCCTAGTAATTTTGCAAATTTATGTCCATCTCCAGTTGTTCCCAAAGCTGAATATCCCAATCCACCAGTCGCTATGATTGTATTTTTTGATTTAAAATTATCTGTATCTGTGAAAATGTTATACATATGTAAACTTATTATGTTAACACTTTTAACATTTTGTTCACATTTTACCTCTACGCCAACTCTTTTCATTTCACCAATCAAAGAATCTAGTACGCTTTTTGAGTTGTGGGAAAGAGGAAAAACTCTAAGTCCATCAGGAGCATGAGTTTGCAAACCTATCTCATCTAAAAATTTTATAAGAGCACTTTGGTCAAATAAATTCAAAGCATCTCGCATAAATTTGCCCTCTCTGCCAAAAGAGCTTATAAATTCATCTATTTTTAAAGTATTTGTAATATTACATTTACCACCACCTGTTGCCCTTAATTTTATACCAATTTTTGGCATTTTTTCTAGCAACAATACTCTCTTATTGTCTCTAGCAGCAATTATAGCACTCATAATCCCAGCAGCCCCAGAGCCAACAACCGCTACATCATAAATTTTCATCAGATAATTTTAGTATTTTCATCCCATAAGATATATGCACGATTTCCATTTGATTTTATTACTCCGCCAATACTCTTTCCTTGCTTAGTCAAACTAAAATTTTTACCTTTTTTCTCCAAATAGCCCATTTCAACAAATTTTTTATTTAACTCATTTGTTTTCATTTCAACCTTAACAGCCAATTTTGAAGTAGTTAGTTTCGTAGCTTCTTTTAATTTTTTAAAACTCTTCTTCTTTTCTAATTTTTCTATATCCATAATTTACCTTTCAAGTTTGATGGTATTACTTCTAAAACACTCATATTTATACTGCATCCACACGGTTCGCAAATACCGCCATTTCTATCTTCTAACTCTTTTTTGGATACTCATCTATTTTTGTCCTTAAATATTATTATAAAGTTCTATTTTAGCAAAAAATAACAAAAAACCTGATAAGAGTGATAAATGAGAGAAAAAATGGCATAAAAAAAGCGTCCGAGATGGGCATCTCGGACGCTGATTTTAAAAATATATTCGTCTTCTAAAAAGGAGGGTTGCGTCTTGGTAATGAAATTATATGCTTTAAGTTTAAACAAAAAATAACTTATATTAAATAAAATATAAATGAGACTAAATATATCCTGTTATTAATAAAAAATAACAGGATATACAATATACTTTATGATTTGAATTTCTCTAACTCACTACTTAATTTTTCAGTCATAGAGTGTAGATGTTTCGCTGCTTGAGATACATTTTCTACACTATTAACATTACTTTGTGATATATTATTAACTTCATCAACTTTTGCAACTATCTCTTGAACTTTTTTAGAAGTATCAAAAAAATCATTTACGGTTTGATTTGCATCTGAGATAGCTTGATGAATCACATTTGATATCTCTGAAGTTTGCTCTTGAAGATGCGCAGAAACATCTGCAATATTTTGAATCTCATGTGCATTTTCTGTTATTTCAGTATTTGCTTCCATGATAGATTGAACTACAACATTTATAGTTGCGTCAATTTCAACAAGTGATTTTTGAGTTCGCTCGGCTAATTTTCTAACTTCATCAGCAACGACAGCAAACCCTCGTCCGTGTTCACCTGCTCTTGCAGCCTCTATGGCAGCATTTAATGCAAGTAAATTAGTTTGGTCAGCTATATCTTTTATGATATTTAAAACTTCCTTGACTTCGGTTGCATTTTGACTTACTTGGTTTAATTTTTCTGCTAAATTTTGTTCTTTAACAGAAGTTTCTTGCATTGTACTTTCTAGCTCTTCTACTTTTGTCTTAACATCATTAACACTACTATATGTATTTTCTAATTCAAGTTGGGATTCTTTGGCTTTTTCAACAGAACTATCTAAATAACTACTAAGATTCAGACCTTTCTCTCTTGTTTGCGAAACTATTTCGGATTCATTTTCAACATTTTTTCCAACTGCAAATGCTGTTTGCGATAGCTCTTCTGATATGGCTGAGTTTTCAAGACTTATCTGCTTTGATTCTTTGACTATATTATGTAGTTTAGCTATAAAATTATTTATATTTTTAGAAACTTCACCAAATTCATCATTAGATTTTACATCCAATCTTTGTCTTAAATCACCTTCGCTACTAGCCATATCTTTTACTAATTCATTAAGATTATCAAGAGGCTTCATCAAAGCTCTAACACTAAGAATAATGACTATTAATGCTATCACCATAATAATAATTCCAAGTATAAAAAGTTCTATGGCTTGTTCTCTTAAGAATTTGTAAGCTATTTTTTTTTGAAAAGTTATGGCTGTTATCCAGTTTGTCTGTTTTGTCCTGTAAAAAGACATTATCTTGTCTTCACCTTTGCAACTATAGTTTATCAACCCATTTTTTAAGTTTTTAAATTTTTTTGCTATAACAGATTTTGTACCAAGTATCTTTTTATTAGGATGTGCAATTATTGTTCCTTTATCATCATATAAAACTGCGTATCCTCCATCAAATTTTGTATTGGCTATAACATTAGATAAAGTATTTAATAATATATCTGTACTAAAAACTCCTATAAAGTCATTCTGCCCATTTATTAACGGGGTCATAATAGAAATCATCATCTTCCCTGATGTGGCACCTCTATATGCATCCGTAATACCTACTTTTTTTGTAGCAATTGCTTTTTTATACCAAGGTCTAACTCTTGGGTCATATTTTTTTAATACATATTTTTTTCCATTACTAGAAACCATTCGTCCATCTACAAATCCTATATATGCACTCAATGCCCCTACTCTTTTTGCATATTTTTTTAATCTTGTAGATAGCATTCCATCGGATATACCTTTAGCTAACCATAACTCATCAGCACTACTTTGTACTAAATTTTCTTTATTTTTTAACCACAAATCTATATATTGTGTTAGACTCTTTGCCTTTGCGTTTAACGAAATTTTTACTTCTGCTACACTACTCTTTTTGGTAAATTGATAGCCAAACACACCAAAAGCAGTTAGCCCCAAAAGTACAATAACTGACACAACCAATGCAATTTTGTTTTTAAAGCTCATCCATTCTCCTTTTTTAACCTTAGAAAGTATGATATAAAGTAATTTTATATTGAAGTGTAAATGTACTCTTATTTATCTTAAAAAATTATATAAAATAAAATTTACTTATGTCTTAATCTCTCAATCATGAAATAGGAATGGCGGACAGAGAGGGATTCGAACCCTCGGTACCGTTACCAGTACGCATCCTTAGCAGGGATGTGG
>CAZRAK010000034.1:0-18632 GCA_964598135.1 uncultured Campylobacterales bacterium | reverse complement strand
TATAATCTCAAAACTATCCTTGAAACCTATATCTTTTTTTAAATATGCCGTGCATGTCAGTTCAAAGTATTTCAAAACATTCCTTTATATTTGTTTTATCTTAGAATTGTATCATAATGGGTGGAACATATAACTTCCATTTAAAAAATATTTTGGATAAATTTATGAAAAAACATGACTACGACAAGATACTCTACAGGCTTTTGAGGATATGGGGGAGACTTAGAGAGGGTGAAATTTTAGCAAAAAAAGGGCTCGCCGAAGAGTTTAATGTAAGTGAGAGAACTATACAAAAAGATTTCAATGTAAGACTTATGGAGATACTTCCCATAAAGAGAGTAAAAAAGGGCTACAAAGTCAAAGATGGATATAGCCTAGATAAAAATATAAACTTTGAAAATGAACTTATATTAAATATATTAGAGAGTGTTTCATCATCTATGGGTATCAAATTTGCAAAAATGAGCAAACAAATTCTAAGTAAACTCCAAAACCCTCATGAGGACTTTATACTCTCAAAAATGCAGATAGAGGATCTTAGCAAACATATAAAAGAGGTAAAACTCATACAAAATTCTATCATTAATCACCAAGAGATAAAGTTTTTCTACAAAAAAGACAGGGTTGCAAAACCTTACAAAATAGCGATATTCGAAGGGTTTTGGTATCTTTATGCAGAAGATAAAGGGGACAGTAGGTTTAAAACTTTTTATATCAAAGATATATCAAAACTACAAATCACAAACAAAACATTTAAAATTGATATAGATATGCTAAAAAAACTTGATAGTGCTATTAATATCTGGTTTGAACCAAATCAACAGTTGTTTGAAGTAGTGCTTTTGGCGGACAAAAATATAGCTAAATACTTCAAAAGAAGAGAGCTTTCTGTAAACCAAAAGATTTTAGAGGAGTTTGAAGACGGTAGTATCAAATTTAGTATATACACAACTTCAAAACGAGCAATTTTGCACGAGATTAAAAAGTGGATACCAGAACTTTTGGTGCTTTCACCGCAAAACCTGGCAAAAGATATGATACAAATCGCAAAAGAGTATGAAAAAAAACAAACCTTTTTAATCTCATAAAAATCTACTCCAAAAGGTGTCTTAGAGATGATTTTATATCTGGATAATTAAACTCAAAACCTTTTTTTTGCAAAGCTTTGGGATATATCTCTTTTGAACCACTTAAGACTATCGCACCCTCTCCAAAAATCATTTTGGCAATCATCAAAGGCAGAGGAAAAAAGGTTGGTCTAAAGAGTGCTTTGCCTATCGCTTTTGTGTATGCAAAGTTTGTGATTGGGTTTGGTGAAACTGCGTTATATACTCCATCTAATCTCTTGTCTATAACAAATTCACAAATTCTTAACACATCTTCTATGTCTATCCAGCTTGTCATCATCATCCCATTTCCTATAATTCCTCCAAGTCCTAGTTTAAAAGTTGGCAACATTGCTCCAAAGGCTCCGCCATCTGTACCTAGAACCATACCAAATCTTAATATTGTAGTAGTTTTTTCACATCTATTCGCCTCAATTTCCCATTTTTGAACCAATTCGGATAAAAAATCTTTTGCTACATCTTTACAAGATTCATCGCATGATTTATCGTTTGGATATATGCCTACGGCAGAGGCGGATATGAACTGTTTTACTTCACTTTTATTGATAACATTTACTATTTTTCTAGTTGTCTCAATTCTACTTAAAATCAGCTCTTTTTTATACTCTTCATCCCATTTTTGTACAACTGGAGCACCTGCAAGATTTATAACCACATCAACATTTTGAAGTTTTACCAAAATCTCTTCTTCGCTATCATCTCTATGTATAACTACATTATCTATAAATCTCTTTCGCACATGTGTGCCTATAAATCCACTAGCTCCACTTATCGCAATCTTCATGATATGCCTTTTACAATTTTTATGGTATCATCTTCGTGAGATTATCGCAGATGTTCTTAATACTATTTTAAAATGAAGAGTTAATAAAAATTAAAGAGTTATAATTTTACTTTTTAGAGTAAAATTACGCGAAAAAATAAGGAGTACCTCATGTTTCAATGGTTAATTGTTGCAATTTTAGTGTATGTTATTTACTATTTAGTCAACAAGTATGAAAAAAAATTAAATACTTTAAACGAAATGATTGAATTTAATAGCTCAAAAATTACAACAAACAAAGATTTGATTGAACAAAACAAATCAAAAATTGATACTCATCACACAAAAATCACTAGAAATAGAGAACATATAGATATCAACCAAGAGATTCTTTCAAAGCTTAAAGATTAAAATCAACATTTTTTCTCTTTAAGTTTGCTACTTTTTGTAACTTTATAAAAATATTTATAAAGTTACAAAATCCCTTTGCAATCCCTATAAAATCGAATTAAATCACTATTTTTCATAATTTTTTAGAAAAAAAGATAAAACTTTTTCTCTATTTTTAAATGCAAATTGACATAAATTATATTATGATATTCTTATCTGATTTAAAGTAATACTTTTAGTAATACCTCAAGGAGCTTAACTTGGCAAAGCAAAAATACTCTGGTGAAATTATAAAAAATGTTATAAAAAAAAATCAAACCAAAAGAGAAGTTTCGCAATTAAGCATCAAGATAGACAAAAAACTAGACATTGCCTTGCAAAACCTCAGTTCAAAATTAAACATATCAAAAAACAGACTTATTGAAGATATTTTATATGAGAGTGGAATTATACAAGAGGTTGAGGAAAACTATTGTGAGTAAGTTTACAACCCAAAAAAGTATAATAGATGCAACATTTAAAGGCATAAATAGAGCAAAAGAGAATTTTATACATTGGACAAATGATAGATTATATCTCTCTCATGCTCCTGCTAAAATGTTAAGCATACATGTAGCTCAAGACATAGCAAAAATTAGAAATGCCCCTGAAGTTTTTATTGATGCAACTGTTTCTGATATTTTAAGATGCTCACTAAAAAATAGAGATAGTTTTTTGGATTATATGCATAAAAACTCTATTAGTGAGGGTGTTTTTAGTATCACGCTAGATGAAAGATTTAAACATAAAAATGACAATGATTCTACTTCAAGAGTAATTATCTCTATAAAAAATGGTATAAGAAATATCAAAAATGAGTACTTAAATGAGATAGAAAGAATTTGCAAAATGCTAAATTCTAGCGACCAAGAGAGTTCAACTCTTGATTATGGCTTACTTGCATTTTATTCTGATCTTCCAAAATCAGCACGCAAAAAACTTGAGATAAGAATTCCTCAAATAGTACAAAGTTTTGATGATGTAGTAGCTAAATTTCCAAATTTAAAATCAAATTTCCAAGATAGCGGAATTGAGAAAATCAACGATATAGGAGAGTGGGTTATCGGGATATATCTGATACAAAAGCTTTAGAGAAGACAAAAAATAAGTTTTATCTAAAACTTTTCAAAGACAAAAAATCAAAGGAGATTAAATGAAAAGAAAATTATTAAAGTTGGCTACCTCGATAGTAGCTTGTAGTGCACTAGTTGCATCCCTAAATGCTGCGGATGTCATAAAAATAGGTGTTCAAGCACCAATTACTGGAAAATATGCAAATGAGGGACAAAGTATAGACAACGGTGTGAAATTGATTGTTGCCCAATATAATGCAAATGGTGGAGTTTTAGGCAAAAAACTCGAAGTTGTGAGTTGTGATGATGAGGGTGCTGCTCAAAAAGCAGCAATATGCGCTAGAAAACTGGTAAATGCTGGTGTTTTAGCAGTCATAGGCTCATACACCTCTGGTGCAACGGAAGCCGCACAAACTACATATTATAGAAATGGTGTGCTTCAAACAAGTGATGGCACAAGCGACTCTCTAACTAAACATAAATATTGGACATTTTTTAGAAACTCTTTTCCAAATAGTGCGGAAGCAAAATTTACTGCAAATTACTTTATAAATGTTAAACATTATAAAAAAATTGCAGTACTTTCAGATTACTCAAGTTACGCAACAGGGCTAGCAGATGCCACAGTAAAAGCTCTTAAAGGTTTGAACGGAAATGTTATATACAGAGGCAAGATAAAATCAGGAACACAAAACTTCACAGCAGTTCTAACAAAGATAAAATCAATGAATCCAGATGTTATCTACTTTAGCGGTTACTATAATGATGGTGGACTTCTAAGGGCTCAACAAATTCAACTTGGCATAAAAGCAGATTTTGTTGGTGGTGATTCAAATGATAATCCAGATTTTATGAAATTAGCAGGTGATAGTGCAAAAGGAACTTATCTTATAAATGTACCAACTCCAGATATTCTTCCTTATGATTTAGCTAAAAAATTCCTAAAAGATTATAAAGCAAAATATGGAATTATGCCAGCTTCAATTTGGACACTTCTTAATATTGACGGATTAAGGGCTGTATTATATGGTGTTGAACAGACAAAAAGCACTGACACTAAAAAAATCTCAAACTTTCTTCATACTTTAAAAGGTTTTCCAGGAATTACAGGACCAGTTAATTTTAGAAGTGATGGAGAGAGAATTGGTGGTGGATATATGGCTTACGAAGTTCAAGGCGACAATAGCTACAAGATAGTATATAAATAAAAGGTTTACAATGGATATATTTCTACAGCAACTCATAAATGGTTTGACAGTAGGAAGTTTATATGCATTGGTTGCATTGGGATACACGATGGTCTATGGGGTTATGAAGTTAATCAACTTTGCCCACGGGGACCTCGTGGCCCTCTCTGCCTTTGCAGGACTTACGATTTATGTAGAAATTTTTGGTGAAGGAAAAAACTCATTATTTGTAGTTTTGAGTGTTTTTGTCATCACTGCATTAATCATAGCTTTTGTTGGTGTTCTTCTTGAGCGCCTTGCATACAGACCTTTAAGAACAGCACCAAGGCTTAGTGCCGTTGTATCCGCATTGGGAGCTAGTCTTGTTATTCAAAATTCTATTATGTTGATTTGGGGACCGAACATGAAGATTTTTCCTTCAAATCTATTTCCTTCAACTATTTGGACTATACACGGGGTTGTCTTTACTTTTACACAAGCTATGATTATGGGCATATCTGCTCTTCTTATGGTTGGCTTGTATATTTTTATAAATAAAACTAAAATGGGAACAGCCATAAGAGCAACAGCGATAGACCAAGATGCTGCAAAACTTATGGGTATAAATGTCAACAGAGTTATTATGACTATATTTATAATAGGCTCAGCTCTTGGAGCAGTGGCTGGGTTATTTATAGGTATTAATTACAGAGGGATTACATTTGATATGGGTTGGATGTATGGCTTAAATGCCTTTGTCGCAGCTATTATGGGAGGTATCGGAAATATCCCTGGAGCTATGCTAGGCGGGATTTTGCTAGGTCTTTTTAATGCCATGATAAGTGGATATATCTCTAGTGAATGGGCTGAAACCTTTACCTTCGTACTGTTGGTCGTCATACTGATTTTTAGACCAACTGGAATACTTGGTGAAACTATAGCGGAGAAAGTATAATGAGACAATCATATAAAATAGCTATTGTATTTCTAATAGTCATGGGATTTTTTCCACTCTTTTCCAACTCTGCTTGGTTAGCAGTAGGCACAACATTTTTGATTTACTCTGTAGTTGCTTTTTCACAAGATATCATACTTGGACGAGCTGGAGCTTTTCAGATGGGACATGCCGTATTTTTTGGGCTTGGAGCTTATGCTACTGCTATATTAAATGTACGCTTTGGAGTTCCGATTATTTACACTTTTATACCCGCTATCATCATACCACTTATTATGGCTATAGTTCTAGCTGGACCTATTATTCATCTAAAAGGCGACTATCTCTTAGTGGCTACCATCGGGTTTAATATCATATTTATACAAGTTGTTCAAAATGATATATTTGGTTTGACTGGAGGACCTAATGGGATATTTGGAATAGATGTGGTTAGGATTTTTGGCATAGAATTTATGTCCCAAACTGCAGTTTATTATATGTCTTTTATACTGCTTGCCTTAACACTTTTGATTATGAGAAATCTTGATGCAAGTAAATACGGTCGAGCTATGTTTTACATCAACAAAGATGATATAGCAGCTCAAAGTATGGGTATAAATGTGAGATACTATAAACTCTATGCTTTCGCTCTTGGTTCTGCCATAGCAGGAGCTGCGGGAAGTATGTTTGCTATCCAATACTCAGCAGTATCTCCTGAGGCATTCAATGTTGTGCAATCTATTATGTTTTTTACTATCGTTCTAGTTGGAGGCTCGGCATCATTACCAGGAGTTTTGATAGGAACTTTTGTTATGTTTGTCTTGCCTGAAATTTTCAGGGAATTTCAAACTGCAAGATATTTGGTATTTGGTTTAGCAATGATATTGACTATGATTTTAAGACCTCGTGGAATTTGGCCAGTAAAATTTGGAAATATACCAAATTATCTGAAAAAGGATAAAAAATGAGTGAATACTTATTGGAAATCAAAGATGTATCCAAATTTTTTCACGGTCTTGTAGCAATTGATAATTTAAGCATGAAGGTAAAAAAAGGTCAAATATATGGAATTATCGGACCAAATGGAGCTGGAAAAACTACTCTTTTTAATTGTATCACAGGGTTATATACTCCCGAAAAAGGTGATATCCTTTGGAGGGAAAAAAAGGTAAATGGTATAGCTCCTTACAAAATAGCTGAACTCGGAATTTTAAGAACATTTCAAACCATTAGACTTTTTTCAGAAATGAGTGTAGCTGAAAATATTATGTCAGGCAGACATATCAAATCAAATCAAAAATGGTATAACGGAATTATTCATACGCCTGCTATGAAAAAAGATGAAAAGAAAAATTGGCTAAAGGTCGGAGAGTTGATGGAATTTTTTGAGTTAAGTAGATATGCAACAACTCCAGCAGGTGACCTCTCGTATGGACTTCAAAGAAGAATTGAAATGGCAAGAGCATTGGCAGCTGAACCTGAGCTTTTGATATTAGATGAACCAGCTGCTGGACTTAATGAAAATGAAACTATAAAATTGGCTCAAACTATCAGAAATGTACGAGACAAAGGTGTAACAATTTTGATGATTGAACATGATATGGATATGGTTATGAATTTATGTGAGTACATAACCGTTATCAACTTTGGTGCAAAGATAAGCGAAGGTAAACCTTCATTTGTACAAGATGACCCTGTTGTTATTGAAGCATACATCGGAAGCGACGAGGATGAATAATGAGTGAAAATTTACTTGAGATAAAAGATTTGCATGTAAGCTACGGAGCGATAAAAGCGATAAAAGGCATAAATATACATGTAAAAAAGGGTGAAGTTGTTGCAATTTTGGGTGCAAATGGTGCTGGTAAAACTACAACACTTAGGACGATCAGTGGACTTTTAAGATCAAATTCTGGTGAAATAGTTTTTGATAATAAAAATATAACCAAAACTCCAGCCCACGATATAGTTAGTCTTGGCATGAGCCACTCACCTGAGGGCAGGAGAGTTTTTGGAACACTAAGTACTGAGGAAAATCTTTTGATGGGGGCTTATATCCTCAAAAAGTTTGACCCTAAAACACTAGATTGGATTTACAAAATTTTACCTCGGTTAAAAGAAAGAAAGAGGCAATTAGCAGGAACGCTAAGTGGTGGCGAACAACAGATGCTTGCTATCGGGCGCTCTATTATGAGCAATCCAAAACTTCTTATACTTGATGAGCCTAGTCTAGGATTGGCTCCTGTTTTGGTAAAAGTGATTTTTAAGGCTATAAAAGAGATTAGCAAAATGGGAGTTACAGTTTTGCTAGTTGAACAAAATGCAAAAGCGGCTTTGAAATTGGCTGATCGTGGATATGTACTTGAACTTGGAAAGATTTCTCATGAAGGAAGTAGCCAAGAGTTACTAAATTCTAAAACCATACAAGAGGCATATCTAGGAAAGAAAAAGTAGAGAATCTTAAAAAGATGTCCTCCTCGCAAAAAGTGGACATCTTTTTTGTTTACCCAAACTATAAGATACTCAAAAATGATTTAAAACTAAATTAAAATTGAGGAAAGAGATTATGTTAGAAAACAGAGTTGTAATGAATCGTGCCATCGCTTTGGCTGAGAAATGGCAACGAAGAGCAGATGAGTTGGTGAGTGATTTTGATAAAAAATTTCATATCAAAATGAATAAAATGCTAAGTCGTCCTAAAGATAAAGTTCTTTTGATTGAATTAATGGATCAATCCTTTAGAACAAAAAACAATAAAAGAGTAGCAAATCAAATAGAGTATCTTTTTGATAAATATGGCATGGCAACTTTTTTTACTACAAGTGAGCGATTTTTGGTATTTTTATTTCTAAATATGGGAGTATATCTACCAGATATCTCTATACCGCTTTTTATAAATAATATCAGAGAAGATACAAAAACCGTCGTCATAAAGGGTGAAGATGCTGTTTTTAATGCCCACCTTCAAAAAAGAAAAAAAGAGGGAACTAGAGTAAATATCAATCTTATAGGTGAAGTTGTACTTGGCGAAGAAGAAGCTGAAGGTAGAATGCAAAAATATCTTAATCTTTTGACTAACCCAAATGTTGATTATATCTCTATAAAAATTTCAACTTTATTTTCACAGATAAATGCTCTGTCTTATGAAGATACTATAGATGAGTTGGTACAAAGATTGAGTCGTATATTTGCTCAAGCCAAAAAGTATAGTTTTACAAACAACAAAGGTCAAAAAGAGAATAAGTTCATAAACCTTGATATGGAAGAGTATCGTGATTTAGCACTTACATACTATGCGTTTACTAGAACTCTCAGCAAGCCTGAATTTAAAGATTTCTATGCTGGTATCGTACTTCAAGCATATCTTCCTGACTCTCATTTGTGGCAAAAAAAATTAATTGAGTTTGCCAAACAAAGAGTTAAAGTAGGGGGAAGTCCAATCAAAATGCGACTTGTAAAAGGGGCAAATATGGAGATGGAAGATACTGAAGCTATCTTAAGAGGCTGGGAGAGTACTCCATACCATAGAAAAATAGATACAGATAGCAACTTTAAAATAATGTCAGAATACGGTATGCGAAAAGAGCATATACAGTTTGTTCATCTTGGCATCGCATCACACAATCTTTTTGAACAAGCTTATGGTTATGAATTAGCAAAAGAGTATGGCGTAAAAGAGTGGCACACTATGGAGATGCTAGAGGGCATGAGCGAGTCCGCAAGACTTGCGATAAAAGAGATAAGTCACGATTTGATACTCTACGCACCAACCGCCAAAAAAGAGCAGTTTACAAATGCTATCGCTTATCTTGTAAGAAGATTAGATGAAAACACAGGCAAAGAGAATTTTATAAGATACTCATTTGGCTTAAAAGTGGATTCGCCTGATTGGAAAATGCTAAAAGAGAAGTTTATTGAGTCCATTGAAAATGCAAAAAATCTTTTTATAGGATCAAATCGAACACAAGATAGATTAAATGAAAATTGGGATAACTTTAAAAATAGTAGTTATCTAACAGGTATCTTTAAAAATGAACCTGATACCGACTTTATACTACCAAATAATAAAATATGGGCAGAGAATATTAAAGAAAAATGGATGAAAAACTCTGAATTCAAGCCGCAAATCACTCCTATTGTAGTTGGTGGCAAAGAGATAACCCAAAATAGAGAAACAAAAGTCCAAATAGACAAATCTCTACTTAAAGACAGAGTAGTAGTAGGGGAATTTGCTCTTGCAAATGCAGATGATTTGAAAAAAGCGGTAAAAGTTGCAAAAGAAGATAGTGATGGATGGAGAGACAAAACAAATGAACAAAGAGATAAAATCTTATGTAATGTTGCAAACGAAGTAAGAAAAAAAAGAGCAGACCTTATCGGAATCGCAGCTACTGAAGTTGGAAAAGTATTTGGTGAAACTGATGTGGAAGTTAGCGAAGCTGTGGACTTTTTAGAGTTTTATGCACACGCAAGCAGATATTTTGAGTCATATAAAAATCTAAAATTTAGTGGCAAAGGAGTTGGAGTTGTTACTCCTCCTTGGAATTTTCCAGTTGCTATTCCTCTTGGAGGATTAGCGGCTATTTTGGCTTCGGGAAATACTGCTATCATGAAGCCTGCAAGCTCAGCAGCACTTACAGCTTATGAGTTATGTAAATGTTTTTGGGATGGTGGAGTTAGTAAAAACACTCTACAATTTCTCCCATGCCCAGGGAGTTTAGCGGGTGAAAATCTCATAAACAACAAGGATGTTGACTTTGTTATACTAACTGGTGGTGAAGATACAGCATATAAGATGTTAAAAACCAGACCAAATCTTTTTTTAGCAGCTGAAACGGGTGGAAAAGATGCAACCATAGTCACAGCCATGAGTGACCGTGAGCAAGCTATAAAAAATGTTGTCCACTCCGCTTTTTCTAATAGCGGTCAAAAATGCTCAGCCACATCACTCCTTGTTCTTGAAGAAGAGGTTTATTATGATGAAGGATTTAAAGCAGCACTTGTTGATGCAGCAAAAAGTATGGCGACTGGTTCAGTTTGGAATTTTGTAAACAGAATCGGCACACTCGCAAATCCAGTGAGTGGAAATCTTAAAAAAGCGATAAACTCTTTGCAAGAGGGTGAAAGCTGGGCACTAAAACCAGAATTTGCAGATGAAAACAAATATATGCTAAAACCTACTATCAGATGGGGTGTTAAAGATGGAAATTTTTGCCATATGAATGAACTTTTTGGCCCAGTTCTTTCAGTCATGAAAGCAAAAGACTTAAAAGAAGCTATAAATATAGTAAATAAAACAGGGTATGGGCTTACTTCTGGATTAGAGTCACTTGATGCTAGAGAGATTGAGTATTGGAGAGAAAACATAAAAGCTGGGAACTTATATATAAACAGAGGAACCACTGGAGCAATAGTTTTAAGACAACCATTTGGCGGTATGGGTAAATCAGCCATAGGAGCTGGAAGAAAAGTTGGAATCTATAACTATATAACTCAATTTATGGATTTTGAAGAGTTAAGTGAACCTCAAATTACTAAAAAGATTGAGCATCCAATGCTCAAACATCTAAACAGTTGGATAGATAATTCACTAAAAGGTTTATACAAAGAGTTTAATGCTGATTTCAACAGACTAAAATCAGCACTTGGTAGTTATCTTGAAAATTACGATAAAGAGTTTGGAGTTGAAAAAGATTATTTTCATTTAAGAGGCGAAGATAATATCTTCAGATATCTCCCTTTGCAAAGAGTTGCCCTTAGAGTTACTAAAGATGACACGATTTTTGAAGTTTTAAGCAGAATCTTAGCATCGCATGTATGTGGTGTAAAGCTTCATGTAAGCATAGGATATGAAGAAAGTGATGCTATCTCGTTTTTATTTGAAAAAAAAGATACTCTTTTAGATAAAAATGATACTCTAAAGCGAGAAAATGAAGAAGAATTCATAAAAAACTTTGAAAAAATAGATAGAATTATCTACTCTGATATCTCAAAAGTTACTCCATTAGTATTTAACGAAGCTGCAAAAATAGCAAAATTTATAGTAAGACAAAAACCTATGATGGAAGGCAGGTTGGAACTTCTAAACTATCTTCAAGAGCAAAGTATCTCATATAGTTATCATAGATATGGAAATTTGGGTGCAAGAGGAGTAGATAAACAGTAATAGATATGAAATTTGGTGAGGATAATTATATCTTCACCAAATAAACTATGCGCTTATTTTTGGAGTTGAGAGAAAAATCTTATTGAAAATAACAGATTTAAAAATCTAAATTTGCACAACTCTATTTTTGCCTCTGTCTTTCGCACTATAAAGTGCTTTATCTACTCGAATCAAAAATGAATCTAAAGTATCATCTTTTTTAAATATAGTAATCCCAAAGCTTGCAGTTACACGCCCCACTTTTGGAAAATCAAAATTCTGGATATCTTGGCGTAATCTTTGTGCTAAAACAATCGCCTCTTTTTCTGGGATATCAGGCTGAATAATCATAAACTCTTCCCCTCCCCATCTGGCTATCAAATCACTTTTTCTAATATTTTTTTCGCCGATTTTGGCCATTTTTTTCAGTACCTCATCACCTATTAAATGCCCATATGTATCATTTATATTTTTAAAGTTATCTATATCAAATAAAATCAAAGATAGATTTATATCATATCTCTTAGCCCTATTAATCGAATATTTCATAATTTCATCAAATTTTGAACGATTAGCTACAAGTGTTAATTTATCGGTTGTTGCTAATTTTTTTAGCTTCTTTTGCAAAAGCATATGCTCAGTTATATCTTTTCCAGTTGAAACAAGATTTGATATCTTCCCTTTAGAGTTTTTTATCGGTGCAATTGCTTTGTATTCGTTATAAAATTCACCATTTTTCTTTTTATTTACAAAATAATTTCTAAATATTTTTCCTGATAAGATTGTTTCCCACAACTCTTTATAAAAACTCTCATCATGAATACCTGATTTTAATATAGATGGTTTTTGTCCTATAATTTCACCCAACATAAATCCTGTCTCTTTCTCAAATGCTGGATTTACATACTCAATAGCTCCATCTATATCAGTAATAATAACACTATCCCCACTCACTTCTATAGCTTTGGATAGTTTTATTAATTTTGTCTGCATATCAGCTTGTAGCTCTTTTAGCAAACTTATACCGTAAATTGCCAGTGAAAGTGCAAATATGGCACGAAAAAATTGTACAGGAATACCAAATAAATTTTCAAAACTTGTTTGATTTATGATATTTGCCAAATATATAGGTGCCTTTGGGACAATTATTCCACTAAGCACGCCATAGGCAAATAAATTTATACTTAAAAGAACCAAATAGCTCTTTGACAAATACGATATATGGGTGCTAACATAATCTCTTTGTATAAAAATTGCATATGCCCCAGAAAAAATACCAAAAATACCAAACAGGTACCTAGCCCATACATTTCCTGCTAAAAATACATCTTCATACTGTAAAGATAAAAATAGATAAACAGAGATAAAAATCAAGACAATAGCAACAGCGTAGATATAAGAAAACTTTTTATAATGTTCCAAGATAACAATAATTGCAAAATAGAGTAAAAAGCTATATGATAAAGGCAGGATAATATAGCTAATCACATTTAGTACATAAATATTTGTAGCATCTATTAGCTTAAACATATCTACCCACTCACTTGCACCGTGAATTAAACCAAATGCACCTATAAGCCAGACATACTCTACAAATTTTACACCTTGGAGTTGTTTTGGATACAATAACAGAGCCAATCCAAAGGTAAAAAACGATAAACCATATACAAAAAGAATAAAAACCACTATCAATCCTAAATTGCAAATTTGGTATTATATCACTTTTTATAATGAATAGCTATTTATATAATTTTTGATGATATTAACTATATATTTCAAGAGACAATCGTTACGATTGTCTCTTAATTTTTCGAAGATTACTGAACAAATACCGTAGCAGCATTTGTATTTTTAGTATGTTCAAAAACGAAAGTTCCACCTGGTGCCCCTGCATGACATGCTATACAACCTACTGGTTTTCCCTTGGCAACTTTTCCTGCCAAGCTCATCTTTTTCTTATTTTTCATGATTGTACCATTTGGAGCATATTTTACCCAAAACCAATCAGCATCTTCAGGGTCAAATCCCTCTCTTTTTTGCATAACTGTTATAGATACTAAATATTTTGCTCTATTTGCAGCAACCTTTGCAACTGTGATATCTTTTCCTCTATAATTTCTTTTTACTATAACTCTTTTTCCGTCAATTGTTGCCTCTAATACTTCACGAACTTTTCCGTGGGGAGGACCACCAATATAGAGATTTGCTGGAGTTGAATTTAGTCCTTTTGCTTCCATTTTTTGCCATAAGCTTTTCGCATAGCTAACATCATCTCCTGAACCAAACGGTGGCATCATAGCTGCCATCGCACCAATTGAAATAAATACGGTTGCAACTAGAGCTACAATAAATATTTTTGATTTCATTTTAAATCTCCTTATTTTATTATCTGATAATGGAATTATATTTGTATAATGTTAAGTTATTGTGTAGTAAAGTTTTTCTATAAATTAAATTAATATTTAGATAATAATTTTATAACTTATTTTAAGTATACTTTGTGTAAAATAATCCTCATCTTAATTTGTTATATAAAAGCAAATATCTTTGATTTATTTCGTCAATACATAGATAAATCTTTTTTATATAGCAACATCATAAAAAGGATTAAAATGAAGTTTATCTCTTCTGTGTTTTTGTCAATACTCTTCTCATTCACGCTTTTTGGAGCATCTTTGCCTGAAGTTACTGTTTTTAAATCACCATATTGTGGTTGTTGCGGACAATGGGTAAAACATATGCAAAAAAATGGCTTTAAAGTGCATGTTATTTTAAAGAAAGATATGGATAGCATAAAAAGAAAATTTGACATACCAATGCGACTATCTTCTTGCCATACTGCCATTATCGGTAAGTATATAATAGAGGGTCATGTTCCAGCTGATGTGATTAAAAAGTTTTTAGCCCAATCTCCAGATTATATCAGAGGATTAACAGTTCCTGGCATGATTATTGGAAGCCCTGGCATGGAACAAGGTGGAGTTAAAATACCTTACAATGTATTGACTTTTGATGAGTATGGAAAGACAACAATTTATGCTAAAGAGTAGTCTATTTTTTATACTATTATTGTCTTTTTCAACCCTTTTTGCAGTACAAAGTAAAAATCTATACAACTCTTGCAAGTATTGTCACGGGTACAAGGGAGAAAAGATATACATCGGCAAAATCCCTGCAATAAATAAAATTGGAGTAAATGATTTAATAACACTACTCAAAGGGTATAAGCAAAAAAGTATAAATCAATATGGATTTGGCAAAATTATGTACAATCAAGTTAAAAATCTAAATAATGACAATATTGTCCAAGTTTCCAAATATATACATAGCTTTAGAGATGAACAAGTTAAGTCAAAATAACTCTTTTCTTAATGACTCCATCTTAATGGCAAATAATAACCTTTTATTTGCCATTAAAAGCTATAACATCTTTAAAAGAGATGATGTAAAAAGCATTAAACTACTTAAAAATCAAGGTTTAAATAATTTAGTATATATCTTAGAAACCACTCTTGGCAAATATATAGTTAAAAGACATGAAAAATCCCTATACAGCGATATAAACAAAAATAGTGAGTATAAAATCCAAGATCTTGCATCTATCAAATCTCTATGTTTTGCACCTATTTTTTTTGATAAACAGAGCTCTTTGCTTATCTATAGATTTATGAATGGGCATCATAAAACTTCACTAAATAGTATCAATTTAAAACATTTGGCAACTAGTCTTAAAAAGCTACATAGTATTAAATACAATGGTGATAAATTCCATATTAAGGGATATTTTAAATCACACAATATCAGCAAAAAACTAAAAAATGCACTAAAAGAGCTAAAAAATTATAAAAAAGATTTTGTTCTTTGTCATAATGATTTAAACCCCAAAAATATACTTTTTACAAACAATATTAAGTTTATAGATTGGGAATACGGCAGTCTAAATGATAGGTATTTTGATTTAGCGGCTATTTGTATCGAGTACAATCTGTGTGCAAAAAAAGAGAGATTGTTTATAAACTTGTACTTTAAAAATCAAAAAGCAGATTTAAAAAAACTACATACTTTCAAGATTATCTATAAAAATGTTTGTTATACTTGGCTAAAAAACAGGGGGTAATACAATATGTCAAGAACGATTTTAGTTACAGGAGCAACTTCAGGATTTGGCGAAGAGTGTGCCAAAATATTTGCCAAAAATGGAGACAAAGTTATCATCACAGGTAGAAGAGAAGAAAAATTAAAGCACTTACAAAATGAATTGAAAGATTGTGATTTACTGCCCTTGTCCTTTGATGTACGCGATAAAGAATCTGTACTAAAAAACATAGCATCTTTGCCATTGAGATATAAAGATGTAGATATACTTATAAATTCAGCTGGGCTTGCTCTTGGACTTGAACTATCCCCTGAAGCTTATATAGAAGATTGGGAGCAGATGATTGACACAAATATCAAAGGACTGTTGTATGTTACTAAAGCCGTTTTGCCTATCATGATAAAAAGGAAAACAGGCTATATCTTCAATCTTGGCTCCATCGCAGGAAGTTGGCCATATCAAGGCGGAAATGTCTATGGGGCTACAAAAGCTTTTGTCAAACAATTTTCGTACAATCTAAGAACTGATTTAAGAGGCACAAATATAAGGGTTTCAAACATAGAACCAGGAGCCGCAAAAACAGAATTTTCAAATGTAAGATTTAAAGGTGCTGTTGATAAAGCACAAAAAGTTTACGAAGGGTACAAGCCACTAGTTGCAATTGATATCGCAAATCTAATCTTTACACTTTCAAATTTGCCCGAGCATGTTAATGTTAACTCGCTAGAGGTTATGCCAACAGCCCAAACTTGGGCAGGGCTACATGTCGATAAAATGATAAATTAATAATCCAATAAGGTAATAAAAAGTACAATTAGGAGATAAAAATCTAGGTGTGGAGGCTGGGATTAAAAGCATAAAAGTCAGCAGTTTAGTTGTAGGTATCTTTGAAGATTTGAACTATTTTCATTATATCACTAACAATATTTTTAAAAATCATAATATTTTTTTAGAGGACAAAAAAGAGTGGCTAAAACTTAATGATTGGCTAGATGTCCAAAATGAGGTAAAAGAGATATTTGGTTCTGCCATGCTCTACTATATCGGAAAGAAAACTTTTCATAATGCAAAATGGTCAAAAGATATAGACTCTCTACCAAAAGCTTTAAAATCAATAGACTGTGCATATCATAACACTCACACGAAAGGTAATATAGGGAATTACTTATATAAAAATGATGGGGATTCAACTTTTTATATACACGCTAAAACGCCTTACCAGCAAGAGTTTAATCTTGGATTGCTGCGAGGACTTTGTGATGTTTTTATTTCCAAACACCAAAAATCAACAATCACAATAAATAAAAGACTTAAATCTGATAAAAGATGCAGAGACAATACGGTATATAAAATACAGCTATCGCAATATCAAGAAAAAATAGACACTAAAGAGACACCAATATGGGTTAATGATAAAAATCATTTGACAGACAAATTGCTTGAAGAGTCATTTTTAGTAATGAATGAGTATACAAATAAATTTCAAAAACTTCAAGAAAAACTCGAAAGACAAGCATATAAAGATCAATTAACTCAACTTGACAATAGATTTAAATTGGATTTGTATGCCGATACAATTTTTAAACAATTAATAAGAGATAGAGAAAGTATAAATATAGCAATGTTTGATATAGATTTTTTTAAGCAATATAATGACGAGCATGGGCACTTAAAAGGAGATAAACTCCTTAGGCAAATTGCAGATATTATCTCTAAAAATGCCAGCAGACCCTATGATTTAGCTGTTCGGTATGGGGGTGAAGAGTTGCTTCTTTTTTTACCTTACATAGAAAATGAAAGTGCATTAAATATCACAGAAAAGATTAGAAAAGAGATAGAGTGCTTAAAAGCCAAAATAACTGTAAGTGCTGGATTGATACATAAACAGATCAAGATCGATGATGATTTGTATGATATGATAGATTTGGCAGATAAACTCCTTTATAAAGCTAAACACGATGGCAGAAATAGAGTTATCAACCACGCATATTAAAAATTGATTTTTTTATGTAAAATTGTAACACTCGGCACTATTTTAAAACAGACTAGATTCATTTTAATCAACTTGGTAAGGCTCCTTAAAATTGGTTAATGTATCTTAATTACACACAATATAGGCTCATAACAGTTTTTAAAAGTAATATAAAGTACAGTAACAATATACAATTTTCCTTAATTAATGGTGACCAATAGGTGACTAAAATAAGGGAAGCAATGAATATTATAATTAAAAGACTTCGAGAGCTAGAACGAGAAACACCCAAGAAATGGCTTCTGACTGCTTTTTAACCGCTTGCGTAAACTTGGCTTTGTATGGAATCATAAAAGAGTTTATCGTATATATAAGGCTATTGAACTAAAATTTATACAGCCTAGTTGTCCCACTCAGAACTCAAGAGTTGAGAGATTTAATGGCTCTATGAGAAGAGAGTTTTTTAATGCTTATCTATTTTACACACTTGATGAAGTTAAAATCATGGTAAAGGAATGGATTATTCCGTTTAAGTTGGGTTGGCTTAAGGGGATGGGTACAGCTTACAAATAATGAAGGTGCAAAATTCTGGTTATCTATTGTAACAGAACTTAAAAATAGAGGTGTGCAAGATATATTGATAGCTTCTGTTGATGGGTTAAAAGGCTTTAGTGAAGCTATTAATAGTGTATTTCCTCAAACTACTGTTCAAAGATGTATCATTCATCAGATTAGATATTCAATGAAATATGTAGGTTCTAAGTATCAAAAAGAATTTATGCAAGATTTAAAACTTGTTTATAAGGCTCCAACTAAACAAGCAGCCGAAGAAGCCTTGCTTGAACTTGAAACAAAATGGGGCGAAAGATATCCTATGGTAATTAATTCTTGGACGAATAACTGGGAAGAGCTATCAGCTTACTTTGA
>CAZRAK010000033.1:0-19067 GCA_964598135.1 uncultured Campylobacterales bacterium | reverse complement strand
CTTTATATAACTCTTTGAAGCTGTTTTTTGGAAATTTTGGTAGTTCTCTATTTTTACCCCAGATATTGAATTTTGAGTAAATGATGCCCCTAGGAAGAATTGGAACAATTTTTCTTGCTATCTTACCGCTAAAGCTCATGATATTTGGATGCTTCATAATCCAAGTTGCAATTTTAAGTGCCCCATGTTTTGTTTTATCTAGCAATCTTGCATCTACCACATCTTGCCTATGAAGATATAATTGCTCGTGTAAATCAACTTTGAGAGGACAAATATTTGAACAAGATGCACAAAGAGTGCATGCAAAAGGCAATGTATAATTTCTTTTTATATCATGACTAGCACCTAAAGTCGAACCTATGGGACCTGGAATAATATATCCGTAACTATATCCCCCACTTCTGCGATATACTGGACAAGTATTTAGACAGGCTCCACATCTAATGCATTGCAAAGATTTTATATATTTATCATTTGCTAAAATTTTACTTCGGCCATTATCAACTATGACTATATGCATCTCTCCATCTCTTTGGGGTGCATGGTAGTGCGAAGTGTAAGTTGTGATTGGCTGACCCGTAGCACTTCTTGCTAGCAATCTCGTAAAAATAGATAAATCTTCAAGACGAGGGATGATTTTTTCAATCCCCATACAGGCTATATGAAGCTTTGGCAAACTTGCTCCCAAATCAGCATTTCCCTCATTTGTACACACCACAATTCCACCCGTTTCACTAATAGCAAAGTTTACACCTGTCAAGCTAGCATCACTTTGTAAAAATTTTTCTCTTAAATGTTCTCTTGCTGCATGAGTGAGATAAGTTGGGTTAGAATTTCCTTTTTGGGTATGCAAAAACTTTTCAAAACTCAGACCAACATCCTCTTTTTTGAGATGAATCGCTGGTAGAACTATGTGAGATGGTGGCTCATGTCTTAGTTGAACAATTCTTTCGCCTAAGTCTGTGTCAACTACTTCTATGCCATTTTTTTCTAAATAAGGGTTTAAATGACACTCTTCGGTTAGCATAGATTTACTCTTTACTAATTTTTTAGCTCCCCTTTTTTGCAGTATATCTAGGACTATTTTATTGTGCTCATCTGCATCTTCTGCCCAATGTACCTCTATACCATTTTTCTTTGCATTTTTTTCAAACTCTTGTAGATAAAAATCAAGTTGACAGAGAGTATGTGTTTTTATTTTATCAGCTATTTCTCTTAATTTTTCCCACTCATCAACCCCATGTGCTTGTATATCTCTTTTTTCCCGCACAAACCAAAGAGCTTTGTCGTGCCACTTCATTCTTTTTGTATCGCTTGCAAATTTGTTTGCAGCCTCAGGGTGTCCAAAGTTACTCATCTTAACCCCTTTGCCAAAATTTGTGCGATATATATGGTTTTAATCGGCAGTTTTTCTCTATCTATCAAGCCTTGCATATGCATGAGGCAAGACATATCAACTCCAGTTATGTATTGGCTTTGTGCTTCTATATGCTCATCTATGCGAGCTCTGCCCATAGCAACACTCATGGCTTCCTGTGTTATTGCAAAAGTTCCTCCAAAACCGCAACACTCGTCATCTCTTTTTAGTGTTGAGAAAGATATGCCCTCAACCATGTTTAAAATATCTTTGATTTTTGAAAAGGGTTTTACATTTTTTTCACTCATACAAGCAAGTCCTAGTTCTCTATGCCCATGGCAAGAGTTATGAATACCAACTTTATATGGAAAGCTTACATTCAGCTTTTTTGGTTTGATGATATCGTGTATAAACTCTATAAGCTCATAACAGTTTTTTTGTATATGTTTAAATCCATCCATTCCGTCTAAAAACTGTGTATAATTATATCTTACCATACTAACACAGCTTCCACTAGGAGCAACTATATAATCATATTTTTTAAAAATCTCTAAGAATCTTTTGGCTAAAACAGAGGCTTCTTTAGCACAACCCGTATTTGCTTGAGGTTGTCCGCAACATGTCTGCTCCATAGGATACTCAACATCCAGCCCAAAGCTTTCCAAAATCTTGAGTGTGTCCATAGATGCTTGGGGATATAACTCATTCATAAAACATGGTATAAACAGACCAATTTTCATATCATCTCCTAAGTTTTGGATGATGCTATTTTAGCTATTATGTATAATATATATATGATAAAAGATATTTAGCCTAATAGAGTCTCTAAAAGAGCTTCTATTAGCAGTATTCCGATTGTTAAAGATAGTACGATAAAGATGATTGGTAAAGCTCTTTTCATATTTTATCTCTGTGTAAAAGCTAATTTTAACGCCAATAGTCCAAAAACACTACCCGCTACTTTGTTTAATATCTTTTCTCCATTTTTTGTTTTATTAAACCACGAGCCAATTCTTGCAGCTAGTAGGCTAATAGAGCCAAAAACTACTAAAGCACAAAGTATAAATATAAAGCCTAATAAAAAGATTTGAATGGTAACATTTCCACTTTGAGGATTTGTAAATTGTGGTAAAAATGCTAGAAAAAAGATGGATACTTTGGGATTTGTAACATTCATAAATATCCCTCGTTTGTAGAGTTTTACATAACTTAACTCTTTATGATTAGCTTTTAGATGATGAGAAGATGAGCTCTTAAACGATAAGTATGCCAAGTATGCCAAGTATGCTGCACCTATGTATTTTAATATATCGAATGCTAATTTAGAAGTTTGAAATATCGCCGCAACCCCAAGAGCTACAGCAGTTGTATGGACTATCAATCCTGTACAAAGTCCTAAAGTCACAAAAATTCCAGGCTTTGCTCCTTTACTCATAGATTGTGTTAAAACAAAGATATTATCAGGTCCAGGAACCAACGCCAAAAGAGTTGACGCAGTTATAAAAAGCAAAATTGTATCAAGACTAAGCATATAAATCCTTTGTATGATTTTATCATTTTAACTATTTGAGTATGATAAAATATAGAAAAAATTTTGGAGTTATAAAATGAAAATAACAAAAAGAGTGACATTTATAGCAAAAGAGGGCTATGAAGGGAAGATGAAAGAGTTGCTTAGTGCAATGGTAGAACCTAGCAAAGCTGAAAAAGGGTCTATCTTTTATGAAATATTTCAATATAAAAAAAATCCAAAAAAATTTATGGCAGTAGAGACTTGGGCAAGTGAAAAAGCTCTTGATGGACATAAAGTCTCATCTCACTATAAGATATATAAGAGTAGTTATGAGCAGTATTGTCAGAAAAAATATTCAGATGAGCTAAAAGTGTTATGAGGCATCTTCTTGCTCTTGATGCAGGTACTAGCAGTGCTCGAGCAATCATATTTGATGAGTTTGGAGTACAATTATCGGCGATTTCAAGAGAGTGGACACATGTAAGTATACCAAAATATCCAGGTTCCATGAGCTTTGATATGGATAAAAACTGGAAATTGTTGTGTGATTGTATCAAAGAAGCGTCTTCTAGGGTTCATAATTTAAATATAGTTGCAATTTCTACTACAAGCATGAGAGAGGGCATAGCAATTTATGATGAAAATGACAAAGAGCTTTGGGCTTGTGCAAATGTTGATTCTAGGGCTATAAAACAGGTAAAAAAACTCAAATCTACAAACAAAGATCTTGAACAAGAGATTTATAGAAAATCGGGTCAAACCTTTGCATTAAGTGCTATTCCACGACTGTTATGGTTAAAAGAGAACGAACCTTTGATATACCAAAAAGCTTCATCAGTTGTTATGCTTAGTGATTGGATTTCTCATCGACTTGGTGCAAATTTGACAATTGACCCCTCAAATGGTGGAACGACAGGATTATTTAACTTAAAAACACGAAAGTGGGATTATGAAATAGCTACGCTTTGTGGTATAAAAGACTCCTTTTTGAGTGCAACTGTTTGCGAAGCAGGAGATATCATAGGAGAGGTGTCAAAATCTTGTTCAAAACAAAGCGGTTTAAAAACAGGAATTCCTATCGTGATGGGAGGAGGAGATGCACAGCTTGGAACTGTTGGTGTTGGAGCTGTGCACGAGGGTGAAGTAACTGTTTTTGGAGGTTCTTTTTGGCAACAAGAGGTAAATCTATCATCTGTGCTTTATGATGATTCTGGTCAAATAAGGATGAATTTTCATGCTTTGCCAAATCTCTGGCAGGCAGAGGCTATCACCTTTTTCCCAGGAATTATAGTACAATGGTTTAGAGATGTATTTTGTCCTGATATAAAAGAAAAAGCATTAATATCAAAAAAAGATACATATGATATTTTATCAGATATGGCATCTCATGCTCCTGTTGGTTCAAATTTTATACTTCCAATTTTTTCAGATGCCATGAACTATAGTCATTGGAAACACGCGGCACCATCATTTTTAAACCTTTCGCTAGATACAAATAGATGCAATAGAGCTACTATATTTCGTTCGTTATTGGAAAATTCTGCAATAGTGACTTTATCAAATCTAGAAAGAATTGCTAAGTTAACAGGTTCTTTTCCAAAAGAGATAATTTTTGCTGGTGGTGCTTCAAAAAGTGAGCTTTGGTGTCAAATAGTTGCGGATGTTTTGCAAATTCGTGTTAAAACAAGAGTTGTTAAAGAGGCAACTTCTTTAGGAGCAGCTATGTTTGCATCTTATGGAGTGGGACTTATAAAAGATATAGAAAATGAGGGTATAAAATATGTAAAAGAGGATAAAGTCTACTATCCAAATGAGATAAATAAAAATATTTACTTAGAACTTTATGCAAAGTGGAAAAAGGCTTATAAAGTACAGATGGATTTAGCAGACCAAAATATTACAACATCCATGTGGAGAGCACCTGGAGAATAGATAATAGATTAAAAAAAGGAAAGATATGTTTGAATATGCAAGTTGGGATAAAAAAAGAAGACTAAGTCAAATCATTGCAAATGATGGACATGCTTTGATGCTTGCCATTGACCATGGGTATTTTATGGGTGCAACACACGGGATGGAAAAACCAAAAGATGCAATAAAAGGGCTTGTGCCTCATATCGATTCACTTATGCTTACAAGTGGAGTATTGCGTACTGATGTAGAGCCTGATTTTGGAAAAGGTATTGTTCTTCGTGCCTCTGGAGGTAACACTATACTTGATGAAGATATAGATAATGAAGAGCTTATCTTAAGTGCAAAAGATGCAGTAAAAATGAATGCTTCAGCCGTAGCAGTTTCTATTTTTGTTGGAGCCAAACATTCACATCAAACTATATTAAATTTGTCAAATATGGTAAGCCAAGCTTCAAAATATGATTTACCAGTTTTAGGTGTGACGGCGGTTGGTAAAGCTCTATCTGATAAAAAAGACAAGAGATATCTCTCTCATGCATCAAGGCTAGGTGCGGAATTGGGTGCTGATATCATTAAAACTTACTATTGCGATGGATTTGAAGAAGTTGTAGCCAAATGTACAGCACCGATAGTAGTCGCGGGAGGTCCTAAACTAGATACTTATGAGGATGTTCTTAACTTGTGCTACAATGCCATAAATGACGGAGCAATCGGAGTAGATATGGGAAGAAATATTTGGCAATCAGACTATCCTGAGGCTATTATTCAAGGGGTTAGAGCGATTATACACGAGAATTACTCTGTAAAAGAGGCTTTAGCATTAGTTCAAAGTTTAAGTGGTGAATCTACTCGCAAAAAAGAGTTATTTGAAGTGACAAAAAAAGATAAAGAGGATTCAAATATACATTAGTGTTTCTAAAAAATAGATATAGTTTGGGTTATTGGAGGTGCCCTTAAATTAATTATTTTTTTGTATAATATCAAAATTAGATTGATTTAGGATTTTATATGTCAAGAATGAGTAATGCTAAAGCTTTGGATTTGATGCAAAATGCAGATTTGCATGAGTTAGGAAGATTGGCAACGATGAAAAAAAGGGAGTTACATCCCGATAAAACTACCTCATTTATAGTAGATAGAAATATAAATTATACAAATGTTTGTTGGGTAGATTGTAAATTTTGTGCATTTTACAGACATGTAAATGCAGACGATGCTTATGTGCTTAGTTTTGAGGAGATTGGCAAAAAGATAGAGGAACTTATTAATATCGGTGGAACTCAAATACTTTTTCAAGGTGGTGTTCATCCTCGTCTGAAAATTGAGTGGTATGAGGATTTGGTGGAGTGGATAAGTAAACACTACCCAACTATTACGATTCACGGTTTCTCGGCAATTGAGATTGATTATATTGCTAAGATTTGCAAAATTTCTTATAAAGAAGTTTTGCAAAGGCTACACGCAAAGGGGTTGTTTTCAATTCCTGGAGCTGGAGCTGAGATACTTAGTGACAAAGTGCGAGATATCATAGCTCCAAAAAAGCTAAATGTGAGTGATTGGATTAATGTACACAAGACTGCACACAAGATAGGCATAAAATCTACTGCTACCATGATGTTTGGGACTGTTGAGAGCGATGAGGATATAGTAGAACATTGGGAGCATATTAGAGCTCTTCAGGACGAGACAGATGGTTTTAGAGCTTATATTATGTGGAGTTTTCAATCAGACAATACCAAGCTAAAACAGGAGATACCAGATATGAAAAAACAATCTTCAAATAGATATCTTAGACTTTTAGCAGTTAGTCGTCTCTACCTTGATAATTTTAAAAATATCCAAAGCTCTTGGGTAACACAAGGCAGTTATGTTGGACAATTAGCCTTGCTTTTTGGTGCAAATGATTTAGGAAGTACCATGATGGAAGAAAATGTAGTCTCAGCCGCAGGGGTACAAAATAAGATGAATCAAGAAGAGATGATAAAACTTATAAAAGATGTTGGTGAGTATCCAGCTAAAAGAGATACAGCTTATAATATATTACAGAGGTTTTAGATAATGTTTAAATATGTATTAATTATTTTTTTATTTTTAGAGGGAGTTTTGATGAGTCAGAGTTTAAGTTATATAGAGATAAAAGGTGTAAAAGTGCCAGTTATTTATGAAAAAGATTCGCATCTACCTATCACCTCTTTGCAGTTAGTTGTTGGGAAAAGTGGAAGTATTGAAGATGATGGGCACGCTGGACTTGCGAGATTTACAGCTAGTATGTTAAACGAGGGAAGCAAAAAATTGGGTTCAATTGGTTTTTCTAGTAAGCTTGACCAAAGAGCCATAAATCTTAGTGCAAGTTCTGGGGCGGAAACTTTTGTATTTGAACTCTCATGCCTTAAGGAGCAGTTTTCTTTTGGTCTATCTATGTTAAAACAGCTTCTTGATGATCCAAATTTTGCACAAGAGAGTTTTGCAAAAGTAAAAAGTCAAACTCTAGGATATCTCTCAAGCAAACAGAGTGATTTTGATTATATAGCGAGTGTAAATCTTAAAAAACTTATTTATAAAGGAACACCGATTGCTCACCCGTATTCGGGTAGTGAACAGAGTATCAAAAATCTAACTCTTGGTGATGTAGAGAATTTCTATAAAAAACATATAGATTTGAGCAATCTTATAGTAGTAGTTGGAGGTGATATAAAAGACGATGAGTTTAAAAAAATGATAACTCCTATACTTAATGATTTTAAAATTGGCACCAAAAGGGAGCTTAAGCATTTTGTTGCAAACGCAGATGAAAAAGAGAAAATAGTCAAAAAAGATACGCAACAAGCTTATATCTATTTTGGTGCACCACTATTTATGAAAAGCGGAGACAAGGATGACTATAAATCAAAAGTTGCTGGTTTTATACTAGGTGAGAGTGGTTTTGGAAGTAGATTAATGGAGGAAATTAGGGTCAAAGAGGGCTTGGCATATTCGGTATATTCGCGAAATAGCATAAACAAATCTCATAGTGCTTTTACAGGTTATTTGCAAACAAAAACGGATAGTTTAAATGAGGCTGAAAAATTAGTAAAAAAAGTTGTTGATGGTTTTGTTAAAAATGGAGCCACAGCAGATGAGTTGGAGCAGGCAAAGAAATTTTTATTAGGAAGTGAACCACTTAGAAATGAGACTCTCTCTCAAAGGTTAAATCGAGCTTTTTTCGAGTATTATAATGGTTATAAACTTGGTCATTCCAAAAAAGTTTTGGCAAATATCGAAAAGTTAAGCCTTGAAGATTTGAATAATTTTATCAAAAAACATACCGAAATCACAAAATTAAGTTTTTCAATAGTGACAAAGTGAATAGTGACACAAAATATTTTAAAAAACTAGGAATTAGTAGCTTTATAGAGTTGGCAATGCTGATTCCTAAATCTTATGAAAACAATTTTATCTCAAAAACTCCACAAATAAACCAGCAAAATGTCCTTGAAGTCGAAGTTTTAAATATCCATAGAAGCCCAAAAGCACTTAGTATAAAATTTTTTTGTAAAACTTGGAATGAAAAACTAAATGCTATAGTTTTTAGACCAAGCCCATATCATTCAAAAATTTTTAAAACAGGGTCTATTTTACATATCAAAGGGAAAATCATTTGGAACATGGGATATATGCAGCTTCAGCAACCGAAGATTTTAAAAGAGATAAATACAATAAGAACAAAATACAAAACAGCTCTTCCAAATGCAATTATGCAAAATTTAGCAAAAATTTACATAAATGAAAAAAATTTAAAAGCCGAAGGATTAGATGAAGTTGATATAAAAAATCTTCTTTTACTGCACTTTCCAACGGTAAATTTTTTATATAGTTTTTCAAAAGATGAATATAGCGAAAAAATAGTAAAAACTCTAAAATTTTGTGAAATTTATTCCTATCTTTTAACTCTAAGTAAAAAAACTCTAAAGTTTATTGCCAAAAATAGACTAGATACAATGATTGATGATTTTATACGAAGTTTGCCTTTTAAACTCACAAATGACCAAGATAAAACGATAAAAGAGATACAAAAGGATTTTTTGGGAAAATATGCAACAAAAAGAGTTGTTATGGGTGATGTTGGTTGTGGAAAAACTATGGTAATTTTAGCTTCTGTGATGATGGCGATACCAAAAAGGTCAGTTTTGATGGTGCCGACAACTGTTTTAGCAAAACAGATTTATGAAGAAGCAAAAAAATTTCTACCATCATCTCTTAGAGTTGGTTTAGTTGTACAAAGTAGCAAAAAAGATGAAAAATTGAGTGAATATGATTTTATAATTGGCACTCATGCCCTACTTTTTAGAGAGTTACCAGAGTTTGATTTAGTGATGGTGGATGAGCAACATAGGTTTGGTACTAAACAGAGAGCTTTAATATCAAATTTAGTAAAAAACGGTGATAAAAGAGCTCATTTTTTGCAATTTTCAGCTACCCCAATTCCTAGAACTCTTAGTATGATGCACTCTAGTTTGATAGATTTTTCATATATCAAAGAGTTACCTTTTAAAAAAGATATTGAGACAAAAATTATCAGAAAATCTCAATTTTTGGCACTATTGGAGCATATTAAAGCAGAGATAAAACAGGGACATCAGAGTATAATTGTCTATCCTTTGGTTGAAGAGAGTGAAGTAATTGATTACCAATCAATAGAAGAGGGCAGAAGTTTTTGGGAAAATAAATTTAAGAGTGTATATGTCACTTTTGGCAAAGATAAAAATAAAGAAAAAGTTTTGGAAGAGTTTGACAAAAAAGGAGATATTCTTGTCTCTACTACTGTCATAGAAGTTGGAATTTCTCTTCCAAAACTCACTACTATTGTGATTGTAGCACCTGAGAGGCTTGGACTTGCAAGTCTGCACCAGCTTCGAGGAAGAGTGAGTAGAAATGGACTTAAGGGATACTGTTTTTTATATACAAATTTGCAAAATACTCAAAGACTTGAAGATTTTTGTAAAAGTGTTGATGGATTTGAGATAGCAGAACTTGACTTAAAATATAGAGAGGGAGGAGATATGCTAAAAGGAGTTTTTCAAAGTGGTAAAAGTTTTATGTGGTTTGATATGAGCGAAGATGAAGTAGTGTTAAAAAAAGCTAAAGAATATTTAAAGTATAATAAGCAAAAATTATTGATAAAGAGAGGAATTGATGAAAAAACCGCAGCCAACAAATAATGAATACAACTTAAAACCAAATGATTTTATAATTTCCAAGACTGATTTAAAAGGAAAAATAACATACTGTAATCAAATCTTTATACAGCTTGCAAAGTATAGTGAAGAGGAGCTAATAGGAGCACCTCATAATATAATAAGACATCCAGACATGCCTCGCATTGTTTTTAAACTTTTATGGGATAGAGTAAAAAATAAAGAAGAGATATTTGTTTTTGTTAAAAATCTCTCAAAAGATGGTGGCTACTACTGGGTTTATGCAAATGTTACAGCTTCGCTTGATATAAATGGAAATATAATAGGGTACTATTCGGTAAGAAGAAAACCTAGTGAAGAAGGTGTAAAAGTTTGTAGTGATTTATATGCTAAATTATTAGAATTAGAAAAAAATGATGGTATGGAAGCATCAGGAAATTTTTTAAATAATTTTTTGAAAGAAAAAGGTGTTAGCTATGATGAGCTAGTTGCCTCATTACAAGGATAACTTTATGTTTAATTCAAAAAATAAAAAATCAGATTTAGCACAAAGAATTCATAGAGTTGTTGTAAAAGCAGCAAATGGTGATTTGGAAGACAGGATTATACATATAAACATGAAAGACCCATTGGCGCTAACGGCTTGGAGTATAAATGACTTACTCGACCAACTTGAAGCATATATGAGGGATGCTAATACTGCAGTTGATTTTGCAAGTAGGGGTAAAAGTTATAGGAAAATGTACCCAGCTGGGCTAAAAGGACTTTTTAATCACTCTAGTAAAGAGATTTCTAAAGGTGTTGAAGGTATTTTAGTGGCTGGTAAAGAGAAGCTAAGAGGGGAATTGAGTAATAAATTTGGAAAATTAAATGGAGGTATTAGTACATCATTTAAAATTTTACAAACTGATATGGTTAAAGTTATAGAGACTATGGAAAAAATAGCCAAGTTAACAGAAAAAACAGCTTTAAAATCAAATGATAGCATGGAAGCAACAGATAAAGTTTCAAAAAAATTAAATTCATTGGTTGAGTTAATTTTAGATGTTTCTGAATCTATAAATTCATTGAGCTCCAAAACTGAAGAGATAACATCAGTTGTAAATCTTATAAAAGATATAGCAGACCAAACAAATTTACTTGCTTTAAATGCAGCCATAGAAGCAGCAAGAGCAGGGGAACACGGAAGAGGTTTTGCAGTAGTTGCAGATGAAGTAAGAAAATTAGCTGAGCGAACTCAAAAGGCAACTTCTGAGATAGCTATAACTGTACAAACGCTTCAACAAGAGACACAAGATATACAAAATAATACAAATGAAATAAGCGAAATTGCTTCAAACTCTTCAGAAACGATAGAGAGTTTTCGTGAGTCCATGTCTGAATTTAATCGTGATGCAAATGAATCATCAAAAGCAACTCTGTTTACAGAAGATAAAAGTTTTGCAACTTTGATTAAAATTGACCATGTCGTATATAAGACAAAAGCTTATACATCAATACTTAATGAGGTTCCAAATCCTGATATGCTTGTTGATAGTCATAATTGTAGACTTGGAAAATGGTATGACACAAAAGGCAAAGAATCATTTGGTTTAACTACTGCATATCAAACATTAGTTGAGCCTCATCATCATATCCATGATTCAGTGATATCAAGCATGAATGAGTTAGAAGAAAAAGGCTTAAATAAAGAAAATTCAGATTTTTATCTAAACAACATGATAAAAATGGAAAAGGAAAGCGTGAAAGTATTTGAACTTTTGGATAGAATGGTGGAAGAGAAATATGAGAAGGTTTAAGCCCTCTCATATTTTAAAAGGCTAGTAAAGCCCAAATTTTGTATCAGCTCTTTTATATAGAACTCTAAGCTTATCTTCTTTATCATGAAAGATGATAAATTGTTTGTCGCTCTCTTTTAAATCATGAAGTGCTTCGTCAACCTCTATAGGTTTATAGCTCTCAAGTCGCATGGGTACTATCTCATCATCAGCAAAATCAATTTCCTCTTCAATTATATCTTTTTTCTTGAAGCTTGTAACCTTATCATGGTGTCTTCTTAAAACTTTTTTGGCTCGCTCTATCGCTAAATCAACAGCTGCATAAACATCTTTATCTTTTTGTTTGATAACTACTGTATTCATGTGAGCTAAATTGATAGCAAACTCTATACTAAAACCTTTTTTACCATTTTTTTCGTCAGCTGAAAGTACGCATCTTGTGGAAATTATATCTAAATTATACTTTTTAAGTGAATCTGCAGCTCCTTGCACATGATCTTTAATGGCATCGGTTAACTCTAATTGTTTTCCTACGATACTTAAATTCATCTTATCTCCTTTGTGTCCCCAACAAGGGGAAATTTAGGGTAGTTAATTATAACAAACCCATTAAAAAGTATAACAAAACGAAGCTTAAAGATAAAGGAAAAATTATGGTTTTTGGATAGTTCTTCTATGTATACGAATTTGTTCCGTTGAGATGGTTGGATTTGTTGTGACAATTGTATCTATGATGACGGTGCGATTAGAGTCTGAGGTTGAAATATTGTTGCTAAGTATGTGAGAAGCACTGCACGGTAGGTTAGAGCCAATATAAGAGATAGATATATTAACTTTATGAGTATAATATGTATTATTAGGGTACTTTATAACTATATTTTCTAAGCAATTTGATGAATAATTATGTCCACTCATAGCCAAAAGTGCAAATTCGGTTCCACTTTTTGCAAGTAATTCTGCTTGTACCTTTAGATAATCATCTGTAGTTGTCTTTGCAGATTGGGTTGAGAGACTAAGTGCTAGCATAGATATGGTAGCAACCACTACAAGAAATATAATAGCTGTTAAAAGTGAAAAACCTTGTTTCATTAGTAAATTACCTTTTCTTTGCAAAATGCAAAGTTTGAGCCACCACTTCTATTTGCATCGTTTATACATAGTTTTAACCTAATAGTGTCTCCTATTTTTGTGAATTTAAATGTGCTTACATGCTCAATTAAAACTGTTGTACTTGCATTTTGGTCATATCTTTCATTTTCCCAAGGCTGGTAATTGTAGTGGAGAGTAAGGTTAAAATCATTTGTATTATTTCCCTCGGGTACTATTGCATATGCGCTCCAAGATAGAGCGTAATGTTCAAAAATTTCATTTAAGTTTGATGAAATATTTTCATCAAAGTTTAATACATCATTTGTACCTGGCGTATATGATACTTTGTATGTATAATTTCCATCAACTCCATTCCAACCATATTGTGCTAAATCAAAAGTGGATTGTCCTTTAAATATGATAGCTGGTCTTTGCAGAGTATTTGCATCTGATAAACTAACTTCTCCATTTGAGAGAGCCTCTATAATTTCATTTGTAGTATTAAGCTCGCTACCAGAAGTTTTTAGCGTTCCATATGAACCTATTCTTTTTGTTTCATTACTATCTAAATCAATAAATCCACTCCATCCAGGCTTTGAAACACCTCTTAAGCTAGCATTATCGACTCCTAGCCACTCTAGAACCTGATAAGAACTATTTGCATCTGTTAAGGGTACATAATTTAAAAAATTTGCAGCTCCTTTTTCTCTAGCTATTACACTATCTTTGATGCGAAATTGCAACCTCATTGATATTTGATTTAATACTAACTCACTTTGTGCTTGAAGTTTGTTTATAGCTCTGGTTTTTATATAGTTTAAATATAATTTTGAAATAATATCAGCACCAATTGAAGCTACAATACCTAAAACTACTATAACCATCACTAGCTCTATCATGGTAAATGCTGATTTTTTTCTCACTAAAAATCCCTTCTTAAAAGTTCACTCTCTCCAATATTGCAAGAGTATGATCTTAAAACAAATGGTATAATGCTATTTCCAATAACTTTAATTGTAAGTAGTTTTATATTTGTGGTATGATTAACACCTATTTTTTTAAAGGTGAAAGTCAAGTTTTGGTCATTATAACTTGCATTGTCGTCCACATAAACTACAGTTGTTGTTATATTAAAATCTTTAAATCTATAATCAAGAGAAGTTACTTCTGAGCTTGGAGATAAAAATGTGGTTTGATTGTTTATATCATCAATATCATCTAAATCACCACCATCACTCCCTAAATTTGCAACACTCGTTGAGCTATTTAGGTCTGCAAAAAATTTTCTTCTTTTATTTCCTTTAACATGCCCCACTCTTCTAATGGTATCAACTGTTGCATTTAAGTCACTATCACCTTGTGTTACCAATACACCAATTCTATCATTTTGTAGAGAATTTTCATCCCATCTATATGTGAGAGTATCACCAAGTTTTGTTCTTGCTGCTAGTATAACTTCTTGCTGCATAGCATAGGCATTATTGTTTTGTGTCTGTGAGAGTAGAAGGGGCAGTGTCATAACTGCTATACCCATAACTACTATAGCGATAATTAGTTCTATCATAGAAGCTGCTTTTCTCATTACCAATTTAGCCTTCTATTTGATCTTTTTGATATATTTGTATCAATAGTATGTCCAAGTTTCCCTTGACCTGCCCACTTTTTGCCATCATCTTGAAATTCTACTTGAAAGTCTGTGGGATTATAAATAAGCCATGAAGAGGAATTCATATCGATTTTGTCTTTATATGGAGTTTTGGGCGCTGTTAAATTAATACTCTCATTGCCTTGGTTTATGCTAGAAGTGGTTGATTTTGTAGTGTTGCTAGTATTGTTTTGAAATTTAACATCATCAACTGAACTGTATTTGGTTACATTTCCTTCATTTGAGCTATTGTGTAAAGTATTTATATACCAATTTATGCTATCTATGCTTTCACTGCCATTTATATCAAAACTATTTCTCACACTTTTATTTTGATCACTATACACTTCATAATATATAGTGGCATTTCCACTTTTTCCCTTAAATCTATAATCAGGCGCATGTACTCTTCCATAGTAGAAAGTTGTATTTTTGTCTATAGTTCTATTAAAATTATTACCTGTTATACTATTTGTGTTAATAACTGAAATGTTAAAATCATTTTTCATAACATTAAAAGGTTCATCTGTTTTGGTTGAATCCCTTCTAAAATTGAAAATTGTGAGTATATTTGCAACACCATTTGTAAAATTATTATCTTTAGTTAAAAAAGTTGCTGTTGCTGTTGCATTGCTCTCAAGATATGTTGTATTGCTGTCGTCAAAGAATATTATTCTATGGAGTGCATTAGGATTTCCGTTGAGCCAGTTTACCGGATTATTTAAAAGAGCTATAGTTGAATTTATATCTTTAGCGTAACAATTTGCAGTATAGTTTGTAGCAGTTGAATTATCATCTAAAATAGCAGTAATTTTAAATTTTAAATTTGCACTCATATTTTTATTTTTACTTATGTATGTAAAGTTAGAATTATTATAATTTTCAATATTTAAAATATTTTGAAATTCTTTTGGTGAAAAAGAAAATTGTTTTACTGACTTTATTAGGCAACCAATCTTACCTGATGCATTTGCTGTTGTTGTATTGCTGTCAACTATACATTCATCATATCCTTTGCTTGTATATAGATTTTGGTCAGTTTGAGTCCATAAATTATCATAGATAGTTACATTGATATCACCTATATTTGGATATTTAAATGTAGGATATATCGCTTGTCCATTTGAAGCAAAAGTTAAAGGCAGAGGTAGGTTGTTATGCATAGGAGGCAACATACACCCTGTTGGAATATTTAAATCATAATATGCCTTTGTTGTGCTATTGTTCTGTATGTTTTCATTGTATCCCTCAGCTAAATTTCCATTTAAAGATGATGCATTGATATCCAGTGTATAGTTTTTACCACCTATTAATGTTGATGTATTTGCATCCATTTTATATGATGCGGGTCTGATAGCAAAAGTATCAATTGAGCATACATGTTTTGTGCTTCCTAGATAATTAAAGTCTATTTTAAAAGAGACATTCTTTCTCGCTTTATTGTAGCTTAGAGATATAGACTTTGAATATTCGTTATTAAAAGTTACGGTTTGGATTGTTCCAGATATTGGTATTGCATTATCACATAGATTTTGATTTCCAACTGCATCGTTTGGAATATAATTTGGTGTATCTATTATAGATAAGTTTACATCCCCATTATATGTTGTTAGTGTCGTTTTGTCGTTTTGAAGCGAGATTATGTTTATATTAAAATTTTTACCAGCAATTTGTGTATAAAGTGCATTTTGTTCACTATTGGGATCCGCACTTATTGCAGTGCCTGAAAAATTTTGATTTACAATATTAAATGCACCGACAGGGAATTTTCCTTTTATTATATTGTCAAATGCTGTACATTTTGGAAGGGTTCCTTTTACTGTAAATTGTTTTCCTGCAATTGAAAATATATAAGATGTATCGTAAGTTAAACTAATATTTTGGTCTGTATTTAGTGTGGTATTAAAATCTAAATATCCAGTATCATTAGGATTAAAAGTACCACCTTGTGTATTGTTTGCACCAGTACCAATTCTCACTCTCAATGAATCTGAGGTTGAATTAAAATCTGTTAAATCATCAGCAAATATATCTGTTTGATTTGTATAGTTATTGTTGCCAATATTTTTAACAGTTGTACTGTTTGCATCATATGATGTTGCATTGGAATCAAAATTCTTTATTATTTGGACATTTGTTGCTGTTTCTAAATCATTGTTATTTATTAGTAATTCTACCTTTATGTTATCTCCTACAGTGATAACCGAATTATTATTTAATTTAACATTGTTAGAATCATACAGCGTTTCATTATAACATATATTTGGCTTATATATATCATTTGATATACCTATAAATCCTACAAAAGCTTGATCTGCTGAACTTGTATTTGCTTTCATTGTAACTTTAAGGCTTGTTGTTGTTTGAGCATTATCCAATATTCCTGAAGTATCATATGTATCTAAGTCAGTTCCTGCATTAAATATACGAGTTGGATTAATTTGATTTCCAAGATATGTTATTGAGTCATTTATTTGATTATCAGCTGGGTTTAAACCATTGGACAGAGTTGCCCATGTTCCATTTTTCTTCTGCATTTCAAGTTTATCTGCTGCAATCTTTTTTTCTGCTCCTGCCGCAAACATAATTGTTTTTGATTTAACAGTTCCATATTTTGGCGTATAAAAACTATTTGCTGGTAAATCAATTTGTAATGATTTTGTGCCACCAAATGGTGGTAAAAGAAATTTAAAACCATCATATAAGCTTATATTTTTTGTGGTGTCATTTGGGTCTTTATATACTACAATCAAAGCCCAGCCACCCCAATTCCCCCATTTTACTTGAACACCAAGTTTTGTATCTTTGATAAAATAGGTATCTTTAGTCATTGTTGTATTTATATTGCCAACTATGAAGTAGTTGTGTGCAGAGTCATAACTTTGTTTTACAATATTTGTTACATCTTTAGATGCTTGGTAAAAATATCTATATCCTTTTATTTCTGTTCCATATACGCTTTTATTATCATAGCCATAATAGTATACATCTGATGAATTTGCGGTTAAATTGTGGATATTTCCTTTTGAATCCAGCATAGTCACATTTTCTTTATTTTTAATTGCATTTGTAAAGTCTGATGAATGATTTTCTAGTCCAAATATATGTCCCTGCCAGTAAAGTCTAGCCCATTGTATATCTGAGCCTTTAACATTTGCTGGCATTGTTATTTTTGCACCACCAGAATTTTTAGGAAAAGCTGTAGTGTTTCCATCATGCATAGTAAGTGGATTTATATCAAATAAATAGCCACCATAGTTCCAATCACATTTGTTTTTATTTTTTTGTTTTGCACATATCACAGAAGAGCCCGTTGCACTTATATCACCATTTAATGTATCTGTATATACTTGTGTAAAATTGGCTTCATTGTTGTAATCCCCAGCAAACACATTTGATATAAATAATAACAATACAAATAGAAAAGGGGTCAGGGTTAAACTTTTAACTTTTATATTTGAATTCATAATTTAATCCTCTTTTTTTAAGATAGTTTTTATAGTTGTTTTTAGTTTAGGCAAGTGTTCTCTTAAAATATTTTCAATAATAGATTTATTGACACCTTCATAATCATGTGCTATGAAGTTTCTTACATCATAAGCACTTTTTATATCGTCTGTGAAAAAATTGTTATAACTATTTTTTAGTTTGTTTAAACTTTCACCTATTTGAAGCAGACACATCAAAGTAGCATCAAAACCCATTTTATCATTTAGTAATTCTTGTGTTGCATTAAAATGATTTTGAAAAGTAGATATATCTTCTATTTTTTCTAGTATGAAGTGTAACTTGTTAGTGTCATTTGACATAGATAGCTCCCTTTAGAGCAAATTTTTTAAATGTTTCATTGTGATTGTCTATCGTTGCTAAATCAACTTCTTTGCCAAAAAATTCTTTTAACTCTTTTTTTATCTCATTCAGTCTGCTAAAAGCTTTAAATCCTGGATTTTTTTTGCAAAATTCTTTTGAATCTATATCATAGAGTAGGTCTATGTCACTATCTTTTGTTGCTTTATTTTTTGCATAAGAACCAAACAATCCTATTAAAATCAACCCTTCTTTTTCATACTTTGGTTTTATCTTTTTAATTTTATCTAAAATTGTTGAAGGTGTCAGGGTTTGACTTTTGACTTTTTTGATATTTTGTTTAGTTTTAGCGATATATTTCCATTTATTTTTATAATTTTTCTCTATAATCATAGCATCTAAATCGCTATTTTTAGTTGGTTTACCATAAGCGTAAGAGCCAAAAAGTATATTTTTTTCGGGTTTTAAGGGCATAAGTTTTTCAACAATCTGTTTTTTAATTAAGGGAGATAGTCTGCTTTTTGTTTTATCTTTGCATATAGGCATCTAATCTCCTCTTTTTAAGACATTGATTTAAGGGGTTAAATAAATATAAAGGAAGTTAGAAAATTTTACTACAATAGTCAACATTTAGTAAAATTATGCAACCCAACCACCCACCTTATAGTTAAAATATAACTATGTTGCACATATATTTTACTACTACTAATATAAAAGCTAACTTAATCACATAAAAATCACACCTAAAGTCTTGCATCTAAATTAGAGTTTAACATATAAAATGTTATAA